>NZ_DAISHJ010000001.1:0-217470 GCF_036822615.1 Aggregatilinea sp.
TGGGGGGTAGCCCCCTGGGAGAGTAGGTCGTCGCCAACACTCACCAGCCTCTTTGCTTGTTTAAAGCCCACTAGCATTCCTTCATGATCGTTCAATTTATTTTAAATCCCCAAAACAACCTAAAAACACCTGTTAAAATTCCCGTAAATGTGCTATCTTCTCCTATATTCAATCGGGTTGAAACACGGTTTGACAGGTAGATTTGTTTATGATAATCTTTAAAAAGTTTGTTCTAATTTGTACAATTAACATCTGATTAGCCTCGCGCCGTCTTGCACAAGGGAGAACCTGTTGTGCTATCAGATTTTGCCCCAGTTGCGGCTCTGCTCATTCTGTCCGTCGCGATCAGCTTCCTGATCGTTTTTATGTCGCGTTTGTTCGGCCCGTTCAACCCGGCTGAACGTAAGCTTAGCCCCTATGAAAGCGGTATGAAGCCCTTCGGCCCCGCAATGCGGCGTATTCCCGTCCGCTTCTACCGGGTTGCAGTCCTGTTCATTCTCTTCGACATCGAAGTGATCTTCTTCATTCCCTGGGCAGTTATTTTCCGTGACCTGGCATGGTACGGGTTGGCGGTTATTGGTGTTTTCTTCTTTATCCTGACGGTTGGATTCGTATACGAGTGGAAGGTTGGAGGCTTGGAATGGGAGTAGGCCAGAAGCTCGGTGATTTGGGCGTCGTGACCGTCCGGCTTGAGGATGCGGTCAATTGGGCACGCACCAATGCCATGTGGCCGATGCTGTTTGGCTTGGCGTGCTGCGCGATTGAAATGATGAGCACCCAGGCATCGAATTATGACATGTCCCGCTTCGGGATGGAGCTGAACCGTCCCAGCCCGCGCCAGAGCGACCTGATGATTGTGGCGGGGCGGGTGGCTCGCAAGATGGCTCCGGTCCTGCGCCAGCTCTACGACCAGATGCCCGATCCCAAGTGGGTGTTGAGCATGGGTGACTGTGCATCGTGCAGCGGCGTGTTCAATAACTATGCGCTGGTGCAGGGCGTCGATGAGATCGTTCCGGTTGACGTTTATGTCGCGGGGTGTCCTCCGCGCCCGGAGCAGCTCATCCACGGCATTATAACCCTGCACGAACGGGTGAAGCAGGAACGGTTCGACTACTGGTACGAAAAAGAACGGGCGTAGCAGCGAAGCTGCGCCACTGCTCTCGTCATGGCTTGTACGGACAGGTGAGAATGTTATGCCTGAACTAGATGCAGTTGTAGAAGCGCTCAAATCGGCTTTCCCCGATGCGATCGAGGACGTGCTGGTATTCCGGGGGGATACCACGGTAACCGTCTCGCGCGAGCGCTTGCTGGATATCTGCCGGTTTTGCCGGGACACGGAAGGTCTCGAATACAATTTCCTCTCGGATGTCGCCGGGGTTGACTATTATCCGGCGGAACCGCGCTTTGGGCTTGCCTATAACTTGTATTCGATGCCGCGCAACGCGTCGCTGCGGCTGAAGGTGATGCTGCCGGGCGACGATCCCACCGTGGACAGCGTGACGCCCGTGTATCCGGCGGCAAACTGGCAGGAACGCGAATATCTTGACCTGCTGGGGATTACGTTTAACGGCCATCCGGACCCGCGCCGCATTCTGCTGCCCGACGACTGGGAAGGCCATCCGCTGCGCAAGGACTACCCGCTCGGCTACGAAACCGTGCAGTTCTCGTTTAACTACGACGAGATCACCAAGCACAAGCCGCTGGCCCAAAAGTGACGGATACCGGAAGCGAGTATGTAATGACAACTGTGCCAGAACAATACGAGTGGGAAGAATCCCTGCAATCGCTGAAGAATCTTGTCAGCGAGCGCGCCCTGACGGGTGAAACGATGGTCCTGAACATGGGACCTCAGCACCCGAGCACGCATGGTGTTCTGCGTTTGGCGATTGAGCTTGACGGCGAGACGGTCGTGAACTGTATTCCCGATATCGGCTATCTTCACACCGGTATCGAGAAGAATATGGAGTCCAAGAAGTACGAGGGCGCCCTGGTCATGACCGACCGCATGGACTACCTCAACAACATGGGCAACAACCTCGCGTACTGCCTCGCTATCGAAAAGCTGGCGGAGCTTGACGTGCCGATCCGTGGACAGTATCTGCGCGTGATTGGCGCGGAACTGACACGCATTAACAGCCATCTCGTGTGGCTCGGTACGCACGCAATGGACATCGGCGCGATGAGCCTGTTCCTTTACTGCTTCCGCGAGCGCGAGCGTATCCTCGACATGTTCGAGATGATTTCCGGCCAGCGCATGATGACCAGCTACATTCGCCCCGGCGGTGTGTGGCGTGATATCACGCCTGACTTTCTACCTACACTGCGCGGCTTCCTGAACGATTTCCCTCGCCGCATCGACGAATACGAAACGCTTTTGACCAATAACCCGCTGTGGCGCGACCGCACGCAGGGTATCGGCTATGTTTCGCTCGATGATGCGCTGGCGATGGGCTGCACCGGCCCCACGCTGCGCGGTTCGGGCATCGCGTGGGACATTCGTAAGGCGATGCCGTACAGCGCGTACGACCAGTTCGATTTTGACGTGCCGGTGGGCCAGAATGGCGACGTGTACGACCGGTACATGGTCCGCGTCGAGGAACTGCGCCAGAGCGTGCGTATTCTGAATCAGGCCGTCGAGAAGCTGCCTGATGGCCCGTTCCGTTCGAACAACCGCAAGTATGTGCCGCCGCCGCGTTCCGAGCTGGGCCGCAGCATGGAAGCAGTCATCCACCACTTCAAGCTGTGGACCGAGGGCTTCCGCCCGCCGAAGGGCGAAGTGTAGGCCCGCGTGGAAAGCCCGCGCGGTGAACTGGGATGCTTCCTGGTCAGCGACGGCAGCCCGCGCCCGTGGCGCGCGCACTTCCGCACGCCGAGCTTCATTCACCTGAGCGCGCTGCCCGCGATGTCGGAAGGGTACATGATTGCCGACCTCGTCGGTATCATCGGCAGCATCGATATTGTGCTTGGCGATAGTGACCGCTAAGCCGCGCGATTAACGTTCTACAGAACCGGAGTAATGCCGTGCTGGCAGAAAAGTATCCCGAGCGCATCGCTAAGATTTTCTCGAAGTACCAGGACAAGCGGTCCGGTATCATGGATCTGCTTTATCTGGCGCAGGAAGAATACGGCTGGCTGGACGAGAACGCGCTGCGCGAAGTCGCGGCCCTGTGTGACGTCGATCCGACCCAGGCGCACTCCATCGCCGGGTTCTACACCATGTATTCAGAGAAGCCCAAGGGCAAATATTGGCTTCAGGTGTGCACGGACCTGCCGTGCGCACTGCGCGGCGCGGATGACTTTTACGCGCAGTTGTGCGACTACCTGAGCCTGGGCGATCACGGCGGTACGACCGAAGATGGCCTGTTTACGGTCGAGCCGGTGATGTGCCTCGCGGCCTGCGATCATGGGCCGATGCTTCAGTGCAATTTCCATTATCACGAAAATCTGGATATGGAAAAGATGAAGGCGCTGATCGAACAACTGCGGACCGAAGCGGCACAGTCCGAGGCGGGGGAACCCGCCGCTAGCTAGCAGCATGGATGGCTGGCGGGTTGTGACGCTGGCTGCCGGGGACTACGACGCAGTACGTGCGTTGTGGGAAGCGGCGGGATTGCCCATCCGCCCGACGGGACGCGACAGCCGTGAGGCGTTCGCGGAGCAGATCGAAGGCGGAACCCAGACCGTGATCGGGCTGGAACAGGGCGGGCGGCTGATCGGTGTAGTCCTGGCGACGCACGATGGCCGCAAGGGATGGATCAACCGGTTAGCGGTCGATCCGGCGGTGCGCCGTAAGGGTGCCGGACGGCGGCTGATCGAAGAAGCCGAGTGCCTGCTGAAGGCTCAAGGCATGAGCGTCATCGCGGCATTGATTGAAGGCTCGAACGGCGCGAGTCTGGCGCTTTTTGAACAGGCCGGGTACGAGACGCACCCTGATATTCATTACGTGAGTAAGCGGGATCGTGGTGATGTGTAGTCCTCGCCGGGCTGAACCAGACCCGCAGGGCGGGAATCCGACGGTATCCCGAACAGGAGCAAGTATCGAGAATTATGGCCCATATCCTACTGCGCGATCTTGATATTCCTGACATCTGGCAGTTCGACACGTACGTGGCGAATGGGGGCTACGAGGGGCTGCGTAAAGCGCTCCAGATGACCCCGCCAGAGGTGATTCAAACCGTCCTCGACTCCAACCTGCGCGGTAGAGGCGGCGCGGGGTTCTCGACGGGACGCAAGTGGAGCTTCATCCCCCAGGATGCGGCGATCAAGTATGTGGTGGTCAATGCCGATGAGAGCGAGCCGGGCACCTTCAAGGATCGGCAGATCATCGAGAAGAACCCCCACCAGTTGGTCGAAGGCGCGATGATCGCAGCCTACGCGATCCAGGCGACGGCGGTATACATCTACTGCCGAGGCGAGTTCTGGGATATCGCGCATGCGCTCGAAGAACGCATCGAAGAGGCGCGCCAGGCGAATCTCGTGGGCGAGAACGTGCTCGGCTCCGGCTGGAGCTGTGACATGTTCGTGCACCTCGGCGCAGGCGCGTACATCTGCGGCGAGGAAAGCGCGCTGCTCAACAGTCTGCAGGGGCTGCTCGGCCAGCCGCGCGTCCGTCCTCCGTTCCCGGCGCAGAAGGGCGGCGGTCTGTATTACCAGCCGACCGTGGTCAACAACGTCGAGACGCTCTCGAACGTGCCGTGGATCATGGTCAACGGACCGGATGCCTATAAGGAGATCGGCACGCCGCAAAGCCCCGGCCCGAAGATCTTCTGCCTCAGCGGCCACATTGAAAAGCCAGGAAACTACGAGCTTCCGCTTGGCACGACCATGCGCGAGCTGATCTTCGAGCATGGCGGCGGCATTCCCAACGGCAAGAAGCTTAAAGGTATTCTGCCGTCCGGCGCGAGCGGTCCGGTCATTCGCGTGACCGATGAAGTCCTCGATACGCCGATGACGTACGAGGAAATGGCGAAAATTGGCAGCACGCTCGGTTCCGCGTCGTTCATCCTGATGGACGAAGATACGGACATCGTCTGGGCCGCAGCCAAGATGACGCACTTCTTCAAACACGAAAGCTGCGGGAAGTGCACACCCTGCCGCGAAGGGACATTCTGGCTGGATCGTATTTACGAACGCCTGCTGCGGGGTGAGGGAACGCCGCGTGACCTCACGCTGCTGGAATCCGTGCCGAAGCAGATGAAGGGCGTAACTCTGTGCGCGCTCGGCGATTTCGCCGCTAACCCCGTGTTGGTAACGGTTCAGACTTTCCGCGAGGAATACGAGCAGTATATCGCCAACGCCCAGACGAAGCACGCGCAGACCGTTGAAACGATGCAAGACCTCACGCGCAAAGAAGCGGGCGAGCTGCCCGAGACTGTTCCGCAGGGTGGTGCATAGTGGATCTGACGCCGATTCCGGTGCTGCTGTTGAGCGAAACGATCGAAGCAGAGCCGGACGTGCCCGTCAACTATCTCTTTCGCGCCGAAGAATGGCTGGCGCGGGGATGCGTGGACGAGGCGCAGGCGGATTTTGCGGCGGCGCATGACCTGGCTGCCGATGCGCTGGAACGCAGTGCGTGGGGATATCTTTACCAATACTATATGGACTGGGCTGAAGACGGGCTGCAACGCTGCCGCCGCTAGCTCATTGTTGTTGAGCGAGTACGCTATCGCTGAGCTCTGATCGCTGAGGAGCGACATGACCGACACCGTAACGATTACTGTTGATGGACGCGAGTATCAGGTTCCCCGTGGGGCGAATCTGGTCGATGCGGCCAAGCTGCATGGCGTCAAGATCCCGGTATTCTGCTACCACCCGAAGATGAAGCCGGTCGGCATGTGCCGGATGTGTCTGGTGGAGCTGGGCACGATGACCATCGACCGGGAAACGGGCAAGCCGCAGCTTGACGACCAGGGCCAGCCCGCCGTGCGTTGGTTCCCGACTCTGCAAACCGCCTGCACGCAAACGTGTGCTGACGGCATGGTGATCCGCACCACGACCGAAAAAGTGGTCGCGGGGCGCAATTCCATCCTCGAATTTCTCCTGACCAGCCACCCGCTGGACTGCCCGATCTGCGACAAGGGCGGTGAATGCCCGCTGCAAAATCTGACGATGGGCTACGGCCCCGGCGAGTCGCGCTTCGTGTTCGACGACAAGCAGCGTTTGGCGAAGCACGTGCCCTTGGGCCAGCTGATCTTCCTCGACCGCGAGCGCTGCATCCAGTGCGCGCGCTGCACGCGGTTCTGCGACGAGGTCGCCGGGGACGATGTACTCGGCTTCCACGAGCGCGGACGCCGCCTGCAAATCGTTACGATCAGCGATCCGCCCTTCGATACGAAGTTCAGCGGCAACACGACCGATATCTGCCCGGTGGGTGCCCTGACGACCGCGGATTTCCGTTTTGGCGCGCGTCCGTGGGAGATGGAAGAGCAGGCGACGATCTGCCCGCACTGCCCGGTCGGATGCAACCTCACTGCCAGCACCCGCATGGATCGTGATGCGGGCGGCAAGACGATCATCAAGCGCATCATGCCGCGCCAGAACGAGCGCGTCAACGAGATCTGGATCTGCGACAAGGGTCGTTTCGGCCATCACTTCACGCGGTCCGAAAACCGGATCGAGTGCCCGTCGCTCCGTAAGGACGGGGCGCTGGTCGAGACGGATTGGGCTGCAGTGCGCGGTGAAGTCGCGCGGCAGTTGAAGACGTCCGGCGGGCGGGTCGGCTTCCTGGCCGGTCCGAGCCTGTCCAATGAAGACCTGTGGGAAATGCGCCGGTTGGCGGAACAGGTCGGCGGTGAGCCGCTCCTGGGCGTCTGGCCCGCGACTATGACCGGCGCGGATGCTGTGGCGCAGGCCGGGGTGGGCGTCGAGACGCGCATTCAGGATATGCGCGCGGGTGACGCGATCCTCGTGGTGGCGTCCGATTTTGAGGAAGAAGCCCCGATCTGGTGGCTGCAGGTCAAGCAGGCGGCAGAACGCGGCGTCAACGTCGTGGTGGCGAACGCGCGCCCAACCAAGCTCGACCAGTATGCGCACACCTCGATCCGCTACACTTACGACGACGCGGTGAATTGGTTGAACGGCGTCGTCGCGGCGGCTGTCGGCGGCGACGCAGGCAGCGGGTCGCCGGTTGCCGGGCGCGTGGATGGACTGAAAGAGCTGCGTGCGAGCCTGAAGAAAGCCACGGCGGACAGCAGCGACCTTCCGGGCGCGCTGGCAGGCGCGAACAATTTGGTAATCTTCGCCGGGGCGGAAGGGCTGACGTTGGACCAGCACCGCGATCTGATGCGGTCCGCGGCGAACCTGTTGATCGCCACCGGACATGTTGGCCGTCCGTTAAACGGCCTCGTCCCGGTGTGGCCCGGCGCGAACATGCAGGGCGCATTCGACATGGGCTTCTCGTCCGAAGCCACCGCCGCAATGATCCAGAATCCGCCGGAAGCCTGGGTGATCGCCGGGTGCGACCCCGTGGCCGCCGACGCGACGATTGCTGCCGCAATTCAGAAGGCGCGCTATGTCGTGACGGTTTCGCCGCTGGTAAGCGAAACGACCGCGATTTCTCACGCGGTCCTGCCCAGCCAGACCTTTGCGGAGCGGGATGGCTCGTTCACCAACGGCATGCGCCGGGTGCAGCGCTTCTATGCGGCGCAGAGTCCGGTGGGCGACGCACTGCCCGACTGGCGTATTTTTGCCGATCTGGCCGCAGATCTGGGCGGCAAGGCGCCGCGTGTTTCGGCGGCGGGTGTCATGCGCGACATCACGCAGAACATGGCGCGCTACGCCGATATGGGCTTCAGCAACCTCGCCTGGGTCGAGGATCAGTTCCCCGACGTCGGCGGCGACGACCTGTACTATGGCGGCACGTCCTATACGAACCGCAGTGGCTTGGGCGTCCAGTGGATCACGGATGCTGAAGATCCGGCGGCGCGGCTGAAGGTTGATCCGGTTGGCGGCGCGGCTGCTCCGGCGGCAGGACTTCAGGTCGTGCCGGTGTGGACGCTGTTCGATCGCGGACTGCTGTTCAAAGAAAGCGATCTGATGCACCATCGCGTTCCCGAACCGTATGCCGAGATCAACGCCGATGACGCGGCAAAGCTGGGTGTGAGCGATGGCGATCGCATCGTGGTCAACGCCGGGGGCGCACAGGTTGAGGTTGTCGCGCGGGTGGATGGCAAGGCTCCGGCTGGTACGGTGCTGCTGCCGCGCCAGTTGACCGATACCCCGTCACCGATTTATCCCGCGGCATGCACAGTGCAAAAAGTAGGGGAGTAGCCGGGCTATGTTTGGACCGGGAGAATCTGCGATTATCGTGGAATGCAGCACGAATACCACGTGCTCTGTGCTCCACGCGATCTTCACCAGTTTGCTGTTGTTCTTTGTCTTGCTGACAGCGTTCGCGTATACGACGCTGCTTGAGCGCCGTTTCCTGGCCGCGCTTCAGGCGCGCATCGGGCCGAACCGCGCGGGCCCGTGGGGGCTTTTGCAGCCCGTCGCTGACGGTGTGAAGCTGATCTTTAAGGAAGACCTCACTCCGCTTCAGGCGGAAAAGATCATCTTCTGGCTGGCCCCTGTCATTCGAACGGTTCCCGCCCTGTTGATTGTGGCCGTGATTCCGCTTGGCCCGAAGATCTCGATCCCGTGGTTCGACGGCAAGTGGTATCGCGTCGAGCAGGGGCTGGTGGATCTGAACGTCGGTGTGCTGTGGCTGCTGGCGATTACCAGCATCGGTGTGTATGGCGTTGTGCTGGCAGGGTGGTCGAGCAATAACAAGTATTCGATGCTCGGCGGTTTGCGTTCGTCGGCGCAGATGATCAGCTACGAGCTGAGCATGGGCGCGGCGATCGTGGTCCCGATTCTGCTGGCGGGGTCGCTCAGTGTGGGCGACATCATCGACGCGCAGAATAAGGTCCCGATTCTGGGGTGGTACGTCTTCCAGAATCCGCTGGGCGCAGCAATCTTGCTGATTGCGCTGCTGGCAGAAGTCAACCGTGCGCCGTTCGACCTGCCCGAAGCGGAGCAGGAACTGGCGGCAGGCTACCATACCGAATACAGCGGCATGAAGTTTGCTATGTTCTACATGGCCGAATACATCAGCATGATCAACGTCAGCCTGGTGGGGACGGCAATGTACTTCGGCGGCTATCACTTCTTCTTCATCGACAAGCTGCCGCTGCTTGGCCCGCTGGTGTACGGCATCAAAGTATTCCTGCTGCTGATGGGCATGATCTGGGTGCGCGCGACGCTGCCTCGTATACGCTACGACCGCCTGATGTCGCTGGGCTGGAAGATTATGCTGCCGCTGGCGCTGGTTGCTGTGGCGTGGTCGGCCTTCGCGGTCCTGATTGCGGACGCGATCGGAACCGGGGCGTACGCGGTCCTGTCCATCGTGGCCATTGTGGTCACGGTGATTGGCGCGGCGCGCTGGCTGAACCGCACCGGCGGGAACGAACCGCTCGATCGCAGCGCTCACGTACAGCTCGTGTCGGTTCCGAGCGGCGCGCGTGCGGTAGTGCTGCAGACCCCCGCCTCGACGGGACAGGCCGCGTCTCTTGAGTCGAGCCGTCAGTAAACGTAGAGTTCAGGTGATTGCTGAATGAATATCATCCGTGGTTTGACAACGGTCCTTAAACAATCGTTCGAGCCGAAGGTCACGATCCAGTACCCGGAGCAGGAGCGCCCGGTGCGCGAGCGGTTCAAGGGCCGCCACGCGCTGAAGCGCTATGATAACGGGCTGGAAAAGTGTATCGGCTGCGCCTTGTGCGCGGCGGCCTGCCCGGCGGACGCGATCTGGGTGGAAGCATCTGAAAACACCGACGAACAGCGCTTTAGCCCCGGCGAGCGGTACGCGAAAACGTACGAGATCAACATGCTGCGCTGCATCTTCTGCGGCTACTGCGAAGACGCGTGCCCGACCGAGGCGATTGTGCTGGAACACGACTATCGTCTGAGCTTCCAGGACCGGCGCGACGCGATTTACACGAAAGACATGCTCATCGATCCACCGGCACCGGGTGCGCCGGAAACGCCCCAACAGACGGAACCGGGCAAGTTCACGCGGGCGATCCCAGACATGGAAGATCCGCTCTAGGCGTGACCAATCGGAAGCCAGGCTGGCAAGATGCCCGGCTTCCCGTTACGTATCGTCCTGGTTATGTGTTTGAGCCGGTCGTTATCATAGGACGGCATTACCGATGGAACTCACGCTTTTTATTATCGTTGGCGCAATCGCCGTTGTTGCGGCAGCCATGATGCTCATCAGCGAAAACGCTGTGCACAGCGCCTTGTTCCTGATCTTGAACTTTGCGTGCATCGCGTTCTTCTTCCTGATGCTCAACGCGCCTTTCCTGGCGATGGTGCAAATTACCGTCTATGCGGGCGCAATCATGGTCTTGTTTTTGTTCGTGATCATGCTGCTGGGCGCAGAGCGCGTGTTTCCTGGCGCTCAAACGCGGTTCCGCTGGATGACCCCGGTTGCGATTACCCTCGCGGTTGCGTTCCTGCTCGTCGCCAGTCTGGCGATCGTGCGCGGTGACGTCAAGCTCACCTCGCGCGACCAGACGGTTCCGCGCGTCCGAGTGGTGAACGCGGCCAGCGCGCTCGACAGCATCGACGTGTACGTCAACGACGAGGTCGTGGCGAGCGCACTGGCGTTCAAGTCTGCATCGGACTTCGAGGCGATGGACGCCGGTTCGGTGACCGTCAGCATGTTCAACGCAGGCGACGATCCGCAGGATACCGAGCCGGTCATCACGCAGGATGTCGATCTGCGCGCGGGCGAGGCGGTATCGCTCACTGCAATCGGCACATCTACGCAGCAGTTGGAACTGGTCCCGGCGGTCGAGGATCTGTCGCAGCCTGCGGGCAGCGATCTGCGCGTGCTGGCGATCAATGCACTGCCGGATGGTATGCCGGTCGATGTGCGGGACGTGTCTCAGGACGAGCTGCTGTTCCAGGACTTGAGCTACGGCGAGGCGATACCGGGCGTGACCATCCATGCCGGGACGCATTCCATCGGCGTCTTCCCGACCGGGGACACGAACACGCATCTCGCCATGCTGCGCGATGAAACGCTCGACGCGGGCAAGTCCATGCTGTGGATCTTCACCGCCACCCAGGAAAGCGGCAACGCGTGGGAGAATCAGGTGATCGAGCTGGAAGGCGAGACGCTCGCCAGCTTCGGCAGCCCGACCCACATCGGCCAACTGTTGTTCGGCCACTATATCCTGCCGTTCGAGATGGTGGCGCTGGTGCTGTTGGTGGCGATGATCGGCGCGCTCGTTTTGACGCACGACTCGACCGTACGCCGCGACACGCAGCATCGTCCCGGGTATGTGCCCGCGATAGACCCAATCACCCGCGAGGTCGGCAAGTAGCCGCCGCGCTTACAGGGGGAACCTCATGGGAGCACCAGAAGTCTCAACCGAATTGTTCGTTTTGCTCAGCGCGATCCTGTTCGTTATGGGTGCGGTGGGTGTGCTGCTGCGCCGGAATGCCATCCTCATTTTCATGTCGGTGGAGCTCATGCTCAATGCGGCAAATCTGGCACTGGCTGCCTTCGCGCGCCAGTGGGGGAACGGTGACGGACAGCTTATGGTCTTCTTCGTGATGACCGTGGCTGCGGCAGAAGTTGCCATTGGGCTGGCGCTGATCGTCGCAATTTTCAAGACGAAAAAGAGCATCGATATCGACGAGCTTCATCTCTTCCGGGACTAACCGGCCATGCTTGTCGTTGGATGGACCCATCGATAGGGGCATTCATGGAAAACTTCTTCGACCTTGTACCACTGATAATTCTGTTCCCGCTCGTTGGGATGGTGATCAACCTGTTCACGGGCAAACACCTGGGTGAACGGGGGGTCGCAATCGTTGCCGTTGGCGCGAGCGGGTTGGCGTTTCTGATCGCAGTGCTGCTGTGGATTGCGCAGGTGGACACCGGCTACGGGGCGGCGGTCGTGAATATGCCGCTGCTCGGAAGCTGGATCAAGATCCCCTCGGAAAACATCGACTTCCTGTGGCAGTTCCGCGTCGATACGCTCAGCGTGACGATGATGCTGGTCGTCACGGGCGTGGGTACGCTGATCCACATCTACGCCATCGGCTACATGCACGGCGATGAGCGGTTCCCGCGCTTCTTCGTGTACCTGAATTTGTTCCTGGTGTTCATGCTGATCCTGGTGACGGGCAACAGCTATTTGGTGCTGTTCGTCGGCTGGGAAGGCGTGGGGTTGTGCTCGTTCCTGCTGATCGGCTTCTGGTTCGACAAGCCGAACGGCGAAGGCTGGAAGAACAGCAATGCCGCGCGCAAGGCATTCATTGCCAACCGCGTGGGCGACTGGGGCCTGTTGATGGGCATCTTCCTGGTCTTCTGGACCTTTGGCTCGCTGACCTTCTACGAGAAGGGCGAAGCCCCGCTGGTGCACCACACCGAAGCGGCGGCGGAAGCGGAAGGCGAAGCCGTCTTCGAGGCGGAAGTCCCCGAAGAGCCGCACGAGACGACCGCGATGGGCGTATTCAATCAGGCGTCACATTGGCTTGAAGAAGGCGATCACGAGGTCAACTTCGGCGTCTTTTCGATGAGCCTGAAGACCACCCTGACGCTGATCACGCTGTTCTTCCTGCTCGGCGCGACCGGTAAGAGCGCGCAGATCCCGCTGTTCGTCTGGCTGCCGGACGCGATGGCCGGTCCTACGCCGGTCAGCGCCCTGATCCATGCGGCGACGATGGTGACCGCGGGCGTCTATATGATGGTCCGCTCCAACGTGTTCTACCACGCCGCCGAAACGACATCCTTCATTGTGACGATCATCGGCACGGCGACGGCGCTCGTGGCCGGGTTTATCGCGCTGGGGCAGTGGGACATCAAAAAAGTCCTGGCCTACAGCACGGTCAGCCAGTTGGGCTTCATGGTGGCGGCGGTTGGCGTCGGCGCGTACGCGGCGGCGATGTTCCACCTCGTGACGCACGCGTTCTTCAAGGCGCTGCTGTTCCTCGGCTCCGGCTCGGTGATTCACGGCATGGAGCACGGCCACCATCACCTGCACGAACACGGACACGGCCACCACGACGAGGAGCCGTTCGACGCGCAGGATATGCGTAACATGGGCGGCCTGCGAAACCGCATGCCGGTCACATTCTGGACCTATCTGGCGGCGACGCTGGCTATCGCGGGCATCTTCCCCTTCGCCGGGTTCTGGTCGAAAGACGAAATCCTGGCGGATGCGCTCAAGCTGGGCACTGACGAGGGCCGTCTGGACGGGTACATCGCGTTCGCGGGCCTGCTGATCGCGGCGGCGTTCACGGCGTTCTACATGTGGCGTCAGGTGCGGTTGGTCTTCTTCGGCAAGGCGCGCCACGAGGCTGCCGAACACGCGCCCGAATCCGCCCTGACGATGATCGCCCCTCTGGCGGTCCTGGGCTTCTTCAGCGTCGTGATCGGCTTCATCAACGTTCCGTCCAACGTCCCGATTCTCTCGGACATCTTCGGCTCGCACCAGTTCACGTCCTGGCTGGAGCACGCCGTAACCTACGCGCACGCGGGCAACCTCGTCTGGCTGCTGGCGGGCATCGCGCTGTTGGTCGCCGGGGCTGCAATTTACCTCGCCCAGCTCATTTACAACGATCGCACGCTCGACCGCGTTCCGCCGGACCCGCTGGAAGCCAATCCGCGCACAGCCCCGGCGTTTGCGCTGTCGAATGCCCGGCTGTACTGGGATGAAGCCTACTACAAGTACATTGTGTTCCCGTTCCGTGACGCTGCATGGTGGCTGGCGGGCAAGTTGGACTGGTCGTTCTGGCACGACTTCGTGCACGAGGTGCTGATCTATCGCTCCTTCCAGACCGCGACCCGCGTCCTTTCGCAGCCGATCGATCGCGGCATCATCGACCGCTCGTTCAACTCGATTGGCGGCGGTGTGCAGATGGCGTCAAACCGCTTACGCCGCATCCAAACCGGTTTTGTACGGACATATGCGCTCAGCGTGCTGTTCGGTGCGCTGTTGGTAATCGTCATTATTCTCTTCCCGGTGATCCGCGATCTGCTGGGCATGTAACACAAGGACCGAAAACATATGGATGACATCTCTTTGGTCACTGTGGTTTTTATGCTCCCTCTGTTGGGAGTGGCGGCGCTGATACTTCTCCGCACGCTGAGTGATCAGGCCATTCGTTGGACCGCTCTGACCTTCTCATTGGTCACGTTCGCTGTGTCGCTGCTGGTGCTGCGGGAGTTCGACAGCAGCGTAGTAGGGCTGCAACCGTCAATGACGGATCACTGGAACTGGATCAAGGGCGATACCTTCACGATCAGCTACTACGTTGGCGTGGATGGGTTCAGCATCTGGCTGCTGCTGCTCACCACGTTCATCATGCCGATCGCGATCCTGTCGTCGTTCAACTCCATCAAAGAGCGGGTGCGGCTGTACTACAGCTTCCTGCTCATGATCGAGTGGGCCATGATGGGCGTGTTCATCGCGCAGGACCTCTTCCTGTTCTACGTGTTCTGGGAAGTGTCGCTGATCCCGATGTACTTCCTCATCGGCATCTGGGGCAGCGAAAACCGCATCTACGCCGCGATCAAGTTCTTCCTCTACACGATGGCAGGCAGCCTGATCATGCTGCTGGCGATCCTGTGGTTGGGCAACAAGGCGGGTACGTTCGAGCTGCCGGTTATTCTCGCCCACATGCAGAACGGCTCGCTGGTGCTGGACACGAACACCGCGCGCTGGCTGTTCCTGGCCTTCGCCATTGCGTTCGCGGTGAAGGTCCCCATGTGGCCGCTGCACTCGTGGCTGCCCGACGCGCACGTGCAGGCCCCGACCGCTGGCTCGGTCATCCTGGCGGGCGTCATGCTGAAGATGGGTACCTACGGTTTCGTGCGCTTCAACCTGCCGCTGTTCCCCGAAGCGAGCCGTCACTTCGCGCCGTACATTGCGACGCTGGCCGTCATCGGCATCATCTACGGCGCGTGGGTCAGCTACGCGCAGCGCGACATCAAAAAGCTGGTCGCCTACTCGTCCATCAGCCACCTGGGCTTCGTGATGCTCGGTATCTTCGCGCTGAACTCAGCGGGCATCGAGGGTGGCATCCTGCAAATGGTGAACCACGGCATCAGCACGGGCGGCTTGTTCCTGGCGGTCGGTGTGCTGTACGAACGCCGTCACACCCGTATGCTGGACGCCTTCGGCGGCATCTGGAAGGTGATGCCCCTCTACAGCGGTATCGCGCTGGTGATCGTGCTGTCGAGCATGGGTCTGCCCGGCCTGAACGGCTTCGTGGGCGAGTTCACGATTCTGCTGGGGTCGGCTGGCTCGGACGTGTTGAGCATGGTCTTCACGGCGCTGGCGGCGCTGGGCGTCATCCTGGCGGCGGTGTACATGCTGTACATGTTCAACACCGTCTTCATGGGCGCGGTCACCAAAGACGAAAACAAGAACCTGCCCGATCTGAACTGGCAGGAACTGTGGTCGCTCGTTCCGATCCTGATCGTGATCTTCGTGATTGGTTTGCAGGCGGGCCTGTTCTTCAACCTGATGGATAGCTCGGTGGCGCATCTCGTCGAGCAGCTCGGTGCTACAGCCACGGCAGTCGCAGGTCGATAGGCGGTGATACTCAATGTTTCAAGTTCCTGACATAGGGGATCTCAACATTTGGGCGACGCTGCCGGTGCTCATACTGGCGATCTGGGCGTGCCTCCTGCTGGTCGCGGATTTGTTCATCCCGCAGGAACGTAAGTCCCTCACGGCGGGACTGGCTGCGGCGGGCATTGGCTTATCGCTGGTGCTCTCGCTGCTGTCGCTCACGGATGTGATCGATCTCAGCGGCAGCGATCCGGTCCTTCAGGGGTTGTTCCTGGCCGATCATTTCACCGACATGATCAACGTGATCGCGCTGGTCACGGCCCTGTTGGGCGTCATGGTTGCTTATGACTACTTGCAGCGCACAGGTATCCAGCGCGGTGAATATTACGTTCTGCTGCTGTTCGTCACCAGCGGCGTGATGTTTATGGGGGCGGCAGGCGACCTGACGGTCATCTTCATCGCCCTTGAGCTGCTCTCGATTCCGCTGTATATCCTGAGCGGATTCCGGCGCGAGCAGGCGCAGTCCGAAGAAAGCGCGATGAAGTACTTCCTGCTTGGCGCGTTTGCGTCTAGCTTCCTGGTGTACGGCATTGCGCTGGTTTACGGTGCGACCGGCACGACGAGCCTGCAGGGTGTCTGGACCGCCGTGGATCAAATCGTCGCCGATGCCGACAGCACGCGCTATCTGCTGCTAGTCGGTGTCGGGCTGGTGCTGGTGGGCCTGGGCTTCAAGGTGGCGGCGGTGCCGTTCCACATGTGGACGCCGGACGTCTACCAGGGTGCGCCTACCTCGGTTGTGGCGTTCATGAGCGTCGCGGCGAAGGTCGGCGGGTTCGCCGGGCTGCTGCGCGTGCTGGCGGGTGGCGTGCCGAACTTCATGCTCGATGCAGGTGACGCGGCAGCGTGGCAAAGTACGATCTGGCTGCTGGCGATCCTGACGATGCTGCTCGGCAACATCGTCGCCATCGCGCAGAGCGATCTCAAGCGTCTGCTGGCCTATTCGAGCATCGCGCATGCCGGGTATATCCTGATCGCGGTGGCGGCGGCTGGCCTGCCGGGCGAGGGGCCGGAAGCTGTGCAGGCGATCCTGATCTACCTGCTGGCGTACACCTTCACCAATGTGGGTGCGTTCGCGGTGATCATCGCGGTCGAGCGCAACGACACATCCAATACCGGCCTGGACGCAGTGCGCGGCCTGTCGCGCTCCAATCCGGCGCTGGCGGCGGCGATGGCGCTGTTCATGTTCAGCCTGACGGGCATTCCGCTGACCGGTGGCTTCATCGGGAAGTGGTTCGTGTTCCGCTCTGCGATCTCGGCGGATCTGATGGGCGTGGCGCTGGTCGGCGTGCTGACGAGCGCGATTTCCGCGTTCTACTACCTGCGCGTCGTGTGGGCGATGTATTTCGAAGATGGCGACAGCGAAGCATCGACGCCGTGGCCGCTGGCCTGGGCGATCGGCATTTCGGCGGTTGGAACGCTGATCCTCGGCATCCTACCCTATCTGGCGACCGACATGGCGAAAGGCATCACGCTCGCCTTTGGCCATTGACGCACCACGTGAATTCGATCGAAGGGGCAGCCGCGTGCTGCTCCTTTTTGTTTCCCATACCCCGGTACGTTGCCCAGGACATTGCCCGGCACGTTGACTTGCCGTTACAATTAGAGGGTATGAACGGTTACTACATCCGGTTCTTTTCACTGGCCCCACTGTCCTCTACGACGCAGCTTCAGGTGTGGCTCGCGGAACGGCATCACTACGTCCGCCCCCTGGGAACCAATCGCTTTGAAGTGTTTGACGATCCGGTGCTGGCTTCGCTCCACGTCATTTTGAATACGGCCCGTGATGAAGTCATCCGCCAGGAAGTCATGGCCTTTATCGAGGCAGCAGCGCGGGCGCGGCGTCCGGCGTCAAGTTACGTGATGGACCGGCTGGCACGGTCGCAGGCGGTCGTCGCGCTGCAAGGCTGGCAGTTGGTGGATGAGGGCATCGTGGACGAGACGCTGACCGCCTGTTACGCGATCAGTGAGGGATTGGTCCAGATTGATGGTGAGGGATTTTTCGAACAGGGTGTATTTATTCTAGGTACCGATGATTAACCCGAAGGCAAAAGTCCGGTGAACGATCAAATAACTCCTACGAAAGACGTGAAGGAAGTGCCGGTCCACGAATATGGGCAGCACTATTTTGAAAGTTATAACTATGCCGATCGCCCGCTGGGCCGGTTCAGCATGTACTGGTTTGCGCGGCGCTACTATGCTGCGCTGGCGAAGCGCTATGCGCCGCCCGGCGGCGGCAAGCTGCTCGAAATGGGCTGCGGGCTGGGGCATTTGCTCGGTCTGCTGGAAGATGACTTTTCGTGCGTGGGTATCGATATCGCGGCCTACAGCATCGATCAGTTGCACGTCAACGCGCCGAAGGCGGAAGGCTTCGTGATGGACGCCGACGACCTGTCGCGTTTTGGCGATGGCGAGTTCAGCGTCGTGGTCGCGCTGCATCTGGTCGAGCATCTGGCCGATCCTGAAGGAACGATCCAGCAGGTGAACCGCATTTTGCGCCCCGGCGGGCTGTTCCTGTTTGCGACGCCGAATCCCGGCTACAGCCTGCGCCGTTTCAAAGATCCGGCAACGGACGCGATCGGCAAAGACCCGACGCACATCAACGTGCAGCCGCCCGCCCAGTGGCGCGCATGGTGCGAAGCCAACGGGTTCAAGATGCTGCACCACTTTGGGGACGGGTTGTGGGACGTGCCCTATTTCCCGGTTGTGCCGAAAAGCATCCAGTTTGCCGTGTTGGGTATTCCGTCACTGATCCAGGTGATGACGCGTACGACGCTCATTCCGCTGACGCTGGGGGTCAATCAGGTCGGCATCGCGCGTAAAGTGTCCGGAACGTAAAGGAGCGGCACATGAAACGCAGCCATCGTTTGCTGTGGGGCGGGGCGGTCGCCGGGGGATTGTACTGGTTGGCGCGCTACTTCCAGCCGCGCCATTCGCCGCTGGTGCTGGACGGCGAAGTCGTGTTGATCACCGGCGCGTCATCGGGCATCGGGCGGGCGCTGGCGTTCGCCTTCGCACGCCGGGGCGCGCGTCTGGTGCTGGTCGCGCGGACGGTCGAGCAGCTCGAAGCCGTGCGCCGCGAGGTCGAGCCATACACGACGGCGGTGCTGGTTATTCCGACCGATTTAACCGACGAAGCGCAGATGCAGCACGCCGTCGATCTGACGCTGAGCACGTTCGGTCGGATCGACGTGCTGGTGAATAACGCCGGGCTGCTGTTGGCGGGCAAGCTGCAAGATCAAGACCCGCTCGCGATGCAGCGCGTGATCGATGTGGACCTGCGCATTCCGATTCGGCTCACGCAACTTGTGCTGCCGTCCATGCTGGCGGCGCACCACGGCACGATCATCAACGTAGGATCGGGGTTCAGCCGCACCCCGACGCCGCTATTCACGGCTTACGTCGCCGCGAAGGCCGGGTTAGCCGCGTTTACCGATGCGCTGCGGCGCGAGGTGGACGGTTCCGGCGTGCAGGCGATGCTCGTGCTGCCGGGGTGGACGCATACCGATTTGCTGCCGCCGGAAGCGGAGGATTACCTGGAGCGCCAGGGGTTCCGCATCGAGCACCCCGACGAAGTGGCGGAGCGTGCGATTCTGGGCCTGCTGCGCGGCGAGCACGAAGTTATCATGGGGGGGGCGATGGAAAAGCTGAGTGTGCTGGCGGAGCGATATGCGCCCGGCCTGATGCGCCTCTACTGGCGGCTGCGGCTGACGCCCGAATGGACGGCGGTGCTCAGCCGGGTTGGAAACCAGGGCGAAGGGGTGGATTAAGCCCCGTTTTTCCACGCTGCGATCATGGTGCGGGTGCTTTCAAACGCGAGATCGGGCAGGCTGTCGGTGCGGGTGAGCCAGCACAGCGCATCGACATCATCCTGCGGGCGTGCTTCACCGCCGAGGGCGCGTGCCGCATAGATCAGGATGAGCGATGTCCCGAATTCGTTGGGCCCCATTACCTGCACGAGACGCAGAATCTCGACTTCCAGCCCGGTTTCTTCGAGGACTTCGCGGGCGGCGGCTGCGCGCGGATCTTCTCCCGCATCCATGTAGCCCGCGGGTAGTGCCCACTTGCCGCGCTCGGGGTTGTTGGCGCGGCGCACCAGCAGCACTCGCTCCTGGTCCTCGATGAACGCGGCAACTGCCACTTTCGGATCTTCGAAATAGATGAATCCACAGCTCGAACAAACGCGGCGAACCTTCCCGAACGCAACCTGATCGCTCATTGGTTCGCCGCATACCTGGCAGAAATTGACCGGATATCTCATGTACGCCTGCTATTTTTGCGGCCCAAGACAAAGACGACGCCGGATAGAATGAGCAGCCCTGCGCCGGAGCCGATCAGCGCCCAGTTGCGGCTTGTGCTTGTTGTCTGCGCTGGCGCGGCTTCTTTCGCGGCTTCGGCAGGGACCGTCTCCGTTGCCATTTCAGCCTGTTGAACTGCCGGTTCCGCCAGCGTGATCGCATCGGCGGCGGTTTCTGTCACCGCCATCTGGGGCGCAGCCGCGGCAGGCGCGGGCTGCTCGGCTTCTTCCTGCTCGCGGAACGCAGAAAGGGTGCTCTGTGCTTCCCCTGTACCTCCACCGCTGTCTGCGGCGCTTTCTGCCGCGCTGTCGAAGGCTACCGCAGGCGGCTGAATGGTCGCTTCGGGCGAGAACGAATCGCTCGCTGGGGCAGGGGCGCCATCCAGTTCAGGCTGCGCCGCCGCGCCATAGGGCGCGCTCAAGGCTTCAGGGGAGGTTGGATTCATTTCGCCTTCGGCGGCCTGTGCCGCGTACATCTCGATCTGCGGTGTGCCGGTGGGCAGCACTGCGGGCGTCGCGGTCATGGGCTGCGGCTGCGGTGAGAGAGACGATTCGGCTATAGTTCCTGCGGCCATGTTCGCCTGCACTTCGAGCGTGGCGGTCGGCGCTGCTGCGACTTCGCTCTGGCCCACGGTTGAAAGAGCCTTTTCCTGCGTTGTGCCCGTCAGCGCGCCGATGACGATCAGAATGGCGGCTGCCGCTGCGCCCAACGCGCCGCTGAACTGAAGCACGCGCGGGGTCAGCACGACCTGCCACCATGCCGGTTTGCGGCTGTACACTGCCGGGTCGAGCGTGAAGTTACGCGGCGCGCGCAGCCGTGGCAGATCGTTGAGCAAACTGTGGGTTTGCTCAATGCTGGCCAGGGCGTCGCGCCAGGACGCATCGTCCGCCAGATGGTGCTCGACCTCCGCGCGTTCGCGGGCAGACAGCTCGCCGTCGCGGTAGGCGGACAGAAGCTCGATGTCGCGGTCAGTCAGGGTGCTGCGAGAAGTAGGCATGATTCGTTCTTTACGTGCTTATGGCTGCGATTCGCGGCCCGTGTTTACTCACTGATCAGACGATATTTCGCCGGTAAAAGTTCCTCAGCGCCTTGCAAACAATCGCGCAGGCGGGTTCTGGCGCGGCTCAGGCGCGATTTCACCGTGCCCAGACTGCTGCCGGTCATGTCCGCGATTTCCTGGTAAGCGTACCCCTCGACATCGGCCAGGACGGCTACCATGCGCTGATCGGTTGGTAGATCGGTCAGGCAGTCCTGAATCGCCTGGTTGAGTTCCGCGCGTTGGAGGCGCTGCTCGGGGGTTTCGTCATCGTCCAGCAGGGCAAGCTCGGCCTGGGGCGCTTCATCTTGCAGCGTGTCGAGACTGGCCGCCGGGCGGCGCTGGCGGCGGCGCAGCTCATCGTAACAGGCATTCGTGACGATGCGCATCAACCACGCTTTGAACTGGTCGCCCCGGAACTGGTCCAGCTTTTTGAACGCAGAAATGAACGCTTCCTGGGTGGCGTCGGCGGCGGCTTCGGATTCGCCCATGACGCGGTACGCGACGCTGAAGGCCATGTCCTGGTACGCCAGCACGAGTGTGTTAAACGACTCGACATCGCCCCGCCGGGCCGCTTGAATGAGAAGAAACTCGTCCATGCCGGGTGCCGGTTTTTTAGCCTTTCACGGCGTAAATTACCGTTGACGAATGCTCGAAATCAACATATACTTGCAACACATTAAGCCGGAGTGGCGGAATTGGCAGACGCACGCGACTCAAAATCGCGCGGAGGTGACTCCTTGTGGGTTCGACTCCCACCTTCGGCACTACTGACGAGCCGGGATGCAGACATCCTGGCTCGTGTTGTATTGGTAAACAGTCAGTTCTTGCGCGATCCCGCCGGGCCAGATTATAACAGGTGGCATTGGCTCAGTCTAACCCGAGATGTGCGCGTCTTATGAAACGAACGATTGGTTCCCTGTTAATCGGACTTCTGGCCGGGATCGGCATCGGCATCTACCTGGGGTGGGAACAATTCCCGGTAGAATACACCAACAGTTCTCTGGCGGCGCTGGCGCCGTGGTACCAGGACGAGTATACGGTGATGGTTGCCGAAGGCTACGGGGTGGATCAGGATGTGAACGCCGCGCTGCTCCGGCTCCAGCCGTTGGGGAAAGACAATATTTTTGATTACGTGCAGACCCTAACCGAGCGTTATATCAGCCAGAGCAATGTGCCCAACATCACGCCGATGGTCGCCCTGGCGGAGGCGATGGGCCGGTTGACGCCCGTCATGGAGATTTACCGTAGTACCCCGGCTCCGCAGCCGGATGCGCTTGCTGCGCCGTAACCACACTTTCGATTCTCATGCGTCCAAGTCGTGTTCGTGAGCCAAAACGTTCTTTGCGCGGGATCTCCATCCTGGGGCTGCTGTTGGGCCTTGCCGTGGGGATCGGGCTGGCGCTGATCTATACCTGGGAGATCGATCCGGTCATCGAGCGGAACACAGCTCCCTGGCAGCTTTCCGACAGCGCGCGGGAAGACTACGTGGTGGCGGTGGCGCTCAGTTATGCCGAGAACCAGGATCTCCAACTGGCGTTCGACCGCCTGCGCCAGCTGCGGCCCAGCCAGGACGTGTGGACGGTCGTCGCGCAGATCGCGTGCGAGCGCCATAAGCGCGTGCAGGTGAAGACAAACAGCGACGTTGTCGTGATGCGCGCGCTGGAACAGCTTTATCGCCCGCAGGGGGCGAGCGGGTGCGCGGACGGGCAATATCCGACCCCAGCTCCCGTCAACTTCGTGACGCAGGTGCCAACGCCGTTCCCGACATCGACCCTGACGCCGCCCGCCACCAAGACGCCCACGCCGGTGCTGTTTACCAGCGAGCCGGAGACGCCGTTCGCGCCGACTGCGACTGTCTCGTTCGCGGGCAGTTATGTCCTGGCGCGAATCAACCCGTTCTGCGATTCGGACGTGAATGGGGTGATCCAGGTCAATGTGTACGACAACAACGGGCAGGGTATCGCGGGGGTGCCGGTGCGCGTGTCGTGGGCCGGGGATCAGTCGGATCTGTTCTATACGGGTCTCGTGCCAGACGAAGGCCCCGAGTATGGCGACTTCGTGATGGAAGCCGGACGCACCTATACGGTGGCGGTGGCAAGCGCGGGGGCGGCGCAGCAGTCGGTTGAGGCCGTGCCCTGCGGCAGCGACTCGTCGCTGATCACGTCCTACCAGATCTCCTTCCGGCGCGAAGACTGATCGAGCCAAACTATATTCAGGTAAGAATCAAAAAGCGGACGCTCTCTCAAAGAACGCCCGCTTTTGTATTTTTCAGATCCAGCGGCTAGCGCGCGGACTGCGCGTCCGGATCGATCGTCCATAGATCGAATCGCGCCGCGCCGTATTCGTTCACGTCCGTAAGCCACGGCTGCTGAATCCACGTCGTCGTGGTGACGAACAGCGGAATGACCGGGAACGTGCCGTTGGGGCCGAACATGGCTTCTTCTGCGGTCGCGTAGTCCTGGGTGCGCGCGTCGAGATCCTCCTCGGTGACAGCGCGATCCAGCGCGGAATCACCCTGGTCGCAGGCGCGCCCGGTGCTGATCCAGCCGTAGCGGCAGTGCAGGGCGTCGTTGATCCAGGCGTTCGCGTCGGGATAGTCGGCGCTCCACTGTACGATCCAACTGTGGGAACGTGTCACGGCCTCGGAGTCGTACGTGCCGTGGCTCAATTCGATCATGAGCTTGCGCTCCAGCGGCACGACCTGGAACATGTTCGCCGCGCAGCCGAGATTGGCGACCCACTGGTCCACGAGGAACTGTCCGGCGGTGGTCCAGATCGGATCTTCTTCCGGCACGAGCACAATGATCTGTTCCGGCAGGTTCGTGCAGTCGGGGTAACCCGCCGCTGCAAAGGCGGCGCGCGCTGCGGCGGGGTCGAAGCCCAGCCCCTCGACGTCGGGCGCGGCAGCGACCCCTGCCGGGGTGAACGCCAGCGCTGGCACCGCCTGATTCGGGAAGAACTGATCGATGAGCGCCTGACGGTCGATGGCAAGCGAGAACGCACGGCGCGCATCGGTGCTGTCCACCACGGCGCGATCGGTCGCAAAGCCGAGCGCCGTGATCTGGTTGGCCGGTGTGGCGGCGAGTGCCGAGGATGCGCTGGTGCGCAGCGCGTCCGCTTCTGCGGCGGTCAGGCGCACCATATCGTAGGGCACCGCCGAGCCGATCGCGTCCGTCAGCGCCACTTCGATCTGATCGACGTTGCCGGAAAACGCATCCGGCCACAGCGAATTGCGCACCAGGGTCATGGCCGACGCACTGCGGCTCTTGAGCGCGTACGGGCCGCTGGTGATGATGCGCTCTGCCGATGTCCAGTCGCCTTCATCCGCGACCGCTTCACGTGCTACCGGACGGAACTCGGATGTGCTCACCAGCGTCGGGAAGTACGAGGCTGGCACGACGATGTCGATTTCGAGCGTGTAGGGGCCGGTTGCGCGCACGCCGATTTCACGCGCGATCATCAGATCGGTGATAACTTCGGGGAAGGCGTTCGCAACCGTCTGGCAGCCCTGGACCAGCATCATATTGGTGGTGACGGGGGAGGGGCGCAGCGGGTTGCATGCGCGCTGAATGGCATACACGAAGTCGCCTGCCTGGATCGGGCGTACGGCGGTCACTGCATCCGTGCCGGCGTCGTAGCGCACCCACTGGATGTCGTCGCGCAGGTTGAAGGTCCAGGTCAGGCCGTCATCGCTGACCGACCACGACTCCGCGATCATGGGTTCGACTTGCTGCGTCACCGGGTCGAAGCGGGTCAGGCCCACGAACAGGTTCTCGACCAGATCGTGTGACGTAGGATCGAAGCGCGAAATCAGCAGGGGATCGAGCGTCGTAGTGGTCGCCGCCGCCGTATACAGGGTGACAGGAGTATCACTCTGCGCCTGGGGATAAGCCGCCACAGGCGCGACACTCAATGACAGGCTCACCACGAGCGCTGCCAGAAGATAAAGCGTGATGGTACGTTTTGATGCCGGGATCAATGGCCGCATTCTAATCCTCACTCAATGCAGTGCGAGCATTCCGAGATGGGCAAAACGACGTGTATTGTAGCGCAAAAGTCCCGCCACAAACCGACGCCTCGCCGTTGCTTGGCTGTTGGAGTGACCATCGCCGCTAGTGCGGTGTTGTATTCGCGCCAAATGCAAGCCACGTCAGAAGCGCATCCGCCGCGCCGTAGACGATCCAGCGTGCCCACAGCGGCAGGGAAAATCGCACGGAGAGACGATAGGCCGAGGCCGCGATCAGCGCAATAAGCAGCACGGTGACCACGGGCACGGAAATGCTTGTCGCATCGAGCGCCAGCAGCAGGGCGGGACCACATTGGAACAGACCGGATGGAAACAGCAATTTGAGCGCCGCGTACAGCGCCGAAGCGATCCACAGCGCCGCATTCGGGAACTTCGATGCGACGATAAGCATCATCGTGGGCAGGGCCAGCCAGAGCGCCGCCAGCGGCAGCCCTGCCATCCCGGCGAGGATCGTGGCGCTCAGATCCGGCGAGGCGTCGTGGAAATCAGCGGCAGCCGCCAACAGGTGTGGCTCGGTGTTTTGCAGACTGGTCCAAACCAGGACCGGATCGCTGTCGCCGTCAATTGCAGCGGTGATTGGGCCGCCATCGACCGCATCTTCAGCGGCGATACCTGCTGCGACAACATGCCCCGCATCGAATGCGACCAGCACAGGCTGCCAGCCCTGAACAGTTCGTATAGCCACTACTGCGCGAAGCTGCGCCGACTGACCCTGCGCGAAGCGCGGCCAGCGGAGCAGTGCCGCTCGATCCTCTGCCGCCGGAACAAACAACGCGGCGTCATTCCATGCCGCCAGATCAGAGGGCAGCGCGAGCGTCGAAGTAACCGCCGCGGAAGGATCGGACAGCGGAAGGTTGAGCAGCAGAACGCGCTCCGCATCGGGCCGATCAGCCGAAGTAATCCCAACCAACACGTACCCGTAGCTGGCATCAGTTCCCAGATCGAGCGACGTGATGGTGTCCATCTCGCTCAAATCGATGCTGGTAAGCGGTGCGGGGACCGGAAGCGAGGCGTCGAAAAATGAGTCGAGGCTGCTGTCGCTGTAATACAGTTCGGCTGTGCCGCCAGCACCCAATACGATCCAGACTGCATGCAGGTTTTGGCTGCTGTCGATGCCTGCTGTGAACATTTGAAGGGACGCAAATGCACGGCTGCCCGTGATACGCGGACGCCCCGTACTGTCGATGACCGCGCCTGTTACCGTCGGGTCGCCGGGCTCCCAGGCCAGTATGAGCCCCTGTCCGCCGGACAGGGGCAGCATCTCGAACCGCGCATTGACCGGCAGCGACAGTCGGATCGGGCCGCGCAGCGTCTGGCCCTGCAAATCGATCAGCGCGTTGTATAGCCCGCCACCATGTTCGCGCCAGACGAGATGAAAGCTGTCCGGCCCGGCGGGGACCGCTGCCCAGGCTTCCGGCTCGATGTCCGGGTAGGGCAGCAAGGCGTGGGTATCTACTGAGGAATTTATCTCTCTATACAAAAGGGTGACTGATTTATCTGCGGGCTGCCAGATCGCCGCAGTCGCTCCATTGACGTCCACTAATGCAGGCTGCGTGAGCGCGGGAACCGTGCCCAGATCGTCCACGCCCAATGTCGAAGCTCCGGACGATGAGTTGGCGGAAGCAGCACGCATCCCTGCAATCGCAGCAAGAACGAGGGGAAAGAGGAGCATCCATAAATCCGTGCGGCTGACTTGCCTGAACATGGTAAGTAACGAATCCTGGCGTTGCGTAAGAATGGTTCGATCGCCCATTGCGGCCACAATTCTGCGCATATGAAAAGACGGAGTATAATGGAATTGAGTGTACCCCGTAATCCTTCCGTTCGACCGTAACTGGAACTGTCAAAAGGAATTGTAATGGCGGACGAATCATCGACTCAGCCTGAAGCGAAGCCCATCAAGCGCGAGACATCGATCCTTGATGATTTGGTCGAGCGCAACCCGGCTGCTGCCGATTCGACGACCGGGGGACGCCCAAAGACAGCTCGTCTGGCCCAACCGTGGCGGCTGATGCTGCAAATCGGCGGTGAGACACAAACAACCGTGGGCATCGAGATCAAAGAGCAGGTTACGCTGGGTCGCAGCGATCCGGTCGCTAACTTCTTCCCCGAACTCGATCTGACGCCCTATGGCGGGCAGGATCGCGGTGTTTCGCGCCGCCATGCGACGATCGTGCAGGATAACGAACATAAGGCGCTCTATATCGAAGACCTGAACAGCACGAACGGGACGCGGATCAACGGCTTTGCGCTGGAGCCAAACCGCCGCTATCGCCTGCGCGACGGCGACGAGGTCGAGCTGGGGCGCGTGAGGATGGTTCTGCGCTTCGTCCGGTCGCCGTATAAGTAACGCTGGCGCTAGAGTGTCATGCAATAAAAGCGTCCCTGGCAAAATAACAGGGACGCTTGTTTTTTGGAACTACAGAAGATTGTTTTTGCCGTCTTGCTTAGGCCAGCGGCAGACGCATTTCGATCTGCTTCAGACTGGTCTGGTAATCCAGGTGCCAATAGGCCTGCAGAACGGGATCGTCAGCGGGCGTGTTGTAGGTGCTGCCGGGCGCATCAGGATAACGGGAATGCAGTGCGGTCAGCATGGCGGTGCCTGCCGCCTGCGGATCGCCGTTCGGGTTCATCGCAAAATCAATCAGGCGGACGCCGTGGCGCCCGGCCCAGCCCAGCCCATACCCGGCAAGGCAGTCGCCCAATGTGACGGACCAGCCTTCGATGTGCGGCACCAGCAGCTCAAGCGAGCGCAGACTGCGCTGCCAGCAGTTTTCGACCGTGTGAAAGTCGTTGTAGTGGGGCAGCAGGGTAGTGACCGCCTGTTCCTGCACATTGTAATCGCCAATCGCTTCCAGATTGGCGGGGATGCCGGGTTCGCGCTCGACGGACACCAGGCTGCGAGTCTCGATGAACCCCAGGCTGAGGTACAGCGCGTGCGCGCCATAATTCTGATCGATGACTTCCAGATCGATGTGGCTCAGACCGTGCTGGCGGGCACGTTCGATCAGAAACAGCATCATGTGGCGGCCAATGCCGCGCCGCCTGTGGTCGGGCACGACGCCCATGCCGCCAATCCACCCGTGATTGTCACGGATGCCCAACAAGCCGGTCCCGACAATGCGTTTATCCTCGACCGCAGCCACCGAATCCTGCAGGCTTAAGTCGTCGCGCTCGATCAGCGAGCGAAACGAGGAAACGGTCATCGAAATTGGGGTAAAATAGTCACTGTAAGCAAGGTTGAAAGCAGCGGTGAAAGCGCGAAAGTCAACATCTGTAACCGCGCGATAATCGACGGGAGACATGCGTGCTTCCTTCGGTATTCAAAGAGATGGCCCGATTGTCTCACCTTGTGTTTCCAAAAGCAAGACGCCTACAATGACTGGTGGATTGAGGTATACTGCCACGGGACCAGCGTTTACTTGCGTGCTGGCACAGAGCGAGTATAGTCACGGGTTGAACATCGCCGCTTTTGAAGGATGGATCGCATGCGTTCACAGCGCTTGACGCGAAGCTTGATCGATCGCGTATTGGGAGGCGTGTGCGGCGGCCTGGCCGCTTATATTGGCGTCGGCCCGTGGTGGGTTCGCGCCGTTTTTGTCGTCCTGGGCGTTTTCACGGCGGGCACGGGAATTTTGCTCTACCTCGTCCTGTGGCTGACGCTGCCCGCACAAACGCTGGAGGATCTTGAAGATCTGTCCGACCGGCGCACGCGAACTGCCCCACGCCCTGAGACGGTCATTCTGATCGGCGCGCTCGTGATCGCCATGGGGCTGATCTTGCTGGCACGCAGCCTGGGCATGCTCGACGGCGCGAACGGCGACGTCTTCTTGTCGGTCATGCTGCTGGCCTTCGGGCTGGTGCTGGCCCTCAAACAACTGTGGAGGAGAACCGCATGACAGCCTCCCGGCGTATGGTCATCTGGCCTCTGCTTATTGTCGCGATTGGCGCGTTGTGGCTGCTGGCGACGGTCGATGTGCTGCCGGATGCTGCGACCGATATCCTGCTGCGGTCGTGGCCCGTGCTGCTGATTCTGTTCGGATTCGATCTGCTGATTGGTCGCCGCCGCTTGCGATTGGGGCAGCAGGGCGTCAGTTATACGGTCGTTGCGCTGGTTGGAACACTGGTGGCGCTGGCCGCGATCGTGTGGCTGGCCTACGCGAAACAGGCGGACGTGGTGCGGGCCGACAAGCAGGCGGCATTCGCTCAGGCGGTCGAGGACACTGCCAGCCAGCTTCGTGTTGATGCGGCTGTAAACAGGGCCGAGATCACGATCAGTCCGGTTGAAGGCGACAGCCGCGAGGTCCGAGCAGACTATGCGGGCAGTGATGAAAGTGACGTTAGCTTCGAGTGGTCCTCCGAGGCTGACGTTTCCAGCCTTTCAATCACCGAGGCGGAGCAAGACGCCCTTCCGAAACTGGAAGCCTACGGACGCGGCACGCTCGATCTCACGCTGCCCGTGGTTGTGTCGCTGCAAGAATTGACCGTGGGGGGCGATGCCGGGAACATCAGCGCCAACTTGCGCCCGCTGCGGATCGGGCAGCTTAATCTGGCAGTGGGGGAGGGCGACCTGGACGTGTCGCTGCCCTCTGATGCTGTGATGACCGGCGTGATTCGCACCGGAGACGGCAGCATTACCCTGAACGTGCCGCAAAATGTTGCGCTGACACTCAGCCTGGGTGAAGGCAGTGGACAGCCGACCTACGAATATGACGTAACGCGCTACGATCTGCTGATCAACGGCACGTTGAAGCTAAAAAACACCGATGCGTTCCAGATCGGGCTGACGGTATCACTGCCGAATGGCGCGCACTTGATTATCAACGACGTCGAGTAGCAGGCATGGCCGACTCCATAGGGTGGCGAATCTGGTTGGGGGACATGCCCCTGGGCGCGGTGCACCTGCTGGCGTGCGATCCGCCGCTGGTCGCGGTATGGGGATCGCCTCGGGAAGCGTATTTCTTCGGCGCGTACGACGCGGACTATCTCGGCAAGCTGACCGTGCCCGCGCCACCGGCAGATGCGCCGCACACGGCAAATTGGCGCGACTTTTTGGATGGACTGCGCGCGCCGGACGGCACCTGGCTGCCGGTGGTAAAAGCGGGCGCGTGGCAGATCCACACCAGCTATGATGGCCGGTTCCGGGTGCTGCATACCGACCGGGATCTGCTGGTTGAGATCGATGGCGATATTACCCCTCTCGAACGCGAGTCTGACGAGCCGTTGGCGGCGGTGGCGCTGGATCGGGAACTTGGGACCGTGGCGGCGCTTGATGGTCACTCGCGGCTCCAGTTCTTCCAGCAGGCACTGGCGATGGGCACCTATACGCTCGACGGAGCAGACGCCGCCAGCGGATGTTTGCTCACCCTGCCGGATGCGCCCGATGCGGCGCTCGTGGTGGCCGGGGTGCAGGCGCTCCTGATCGATACGGCAGGGCAAATTCGGCAGCAGACGCGTGCCCGGTCGCCGTTGACCGCTGTAGACATCGCGCCCGATGCCAGCCTCGTTGCGACTGCCGAAAGCGCCTCCCTTCGCATACTGGACGGCAGGCTGGTTCCGCTCTGGCAGGCGGCAGTGCCGGACCTGCTGGATGCGCTCGATCCGCTCGATGACGACACGGCGGCGATCTCCACCAATCCCGCGGTACCGGTTCGTTCGGTGGCGATCCTGGCAGAGGGGACGATTGGATTTGTGGCAGGCGGAATGTTAGGGATCACCATCGCGGACGCGTTTGAGCCGCTGCCCCAGCCGCGTCCATTGCTTTAGCCAAAGTTGAGATTCCAATTATTGACAGGAGGAGGGACTTCTCATATACTGGCAGAAATTAAGGAAGATTAACCTATGAGCGTTTTAAGCCAATCACGTTGTCATTTGCCCACAAGAGCACGCGGGGGTTTTATTCCCGCGTGCTTTTTTGTTATTAAGTTAGCTTAAAGGAGAGGCGAGCTATGGACTACGGGATGATCAGCAAGATCGAAAAGGCCAAGCGGTACGCTGAGCAGCGCGACAGAATTCATTTTACGTCGTTCCAGGTAACCCTTGAGGGTGAAAATAATCCGCATACTGTTACCTATCAGGATGGCAAGTGGGATTGCGACTGCAGTTTCTTTAAGTCACGCGGCGTGTGCAGCCATACGATGGCGCTTGAGCGTGTTCTTGCTGACATGATCCCGAGCTCGGTGACGGCTGAATCTTAGCCGCACCCAACCACATATAACACTTCCTCAAGGCGGCGCCGTTACAGCGCCGTCTTTTGTTTTTTTGCGGAAAACGCGCTGTGGGCGTGTACCACCTGGATAGATAGTGCGCCAGGAGGGGCTTTGGGGTAGAATGCCCCGCTGCCCTTTTGTGTTGGCTGAAAGGATCGTCTGTTTGAACTGGCGACAAGTGATTCAATTTGCCCGCCGCTGGTGGACGCTGGCTCTTGGCATCGCCGTCAGCGCGCTATTTCTTTACCTCGGACTGCGCGGGCTGCACCTCGGTGACGTGTGGGACGATGTGCGCCACGCGCGCGTGGGGTGGCTGGTTCCGGCGGTCGCCGTCTACTTTCTGGCGGTGTGGGGCCGTACGTGGCGGTGGCACTATTTGCTGCGCTCGATCAAGCCGATTTCGCTGAAGGCGCTGTTCCCGGTCGTGGTGATCGGCTACATGGGGAACAACGTCTATCCCTTCCGCGCGGGTGAAGTGATCCGTGCATATGTGCTGAAACGCAACGAAGGGGTGAACATCCCTGCCAGTCTGGCGACGATCGTCATCGAGCGCATATTCGACGGGTTGGTGATGTTGATCTTCGTGTTCGTCGCGCTGCCCTTTGCGGATTTCAACGAAGACTGGCTGCGCAACGTGGTCGTGCTCTCGACGCTGCTGTTCTGGGGCGCGTTCATGGTGTTTCTGGTGATGGCGCTGCGTCCCGAGCGGACGCGCCAGCTTTATATGTGGCTGTTCGACCGGCTGCTGCCGAACCGTTTTCGCGTACCGGTTCAGGGCTTGGCCGATCACTTTATGCTGGGGCTGGAAAACCTGCGCCACCCGCGCGACGTGTGGATGACCCTGGTATCCTCGATCTTCATCTGGCTGACGGAAACGACCAAATACTGGTTCGTGATGCACGCCTTTGACTTCGAGGTCAGCTTCTTCGTGCTGATGGTCATGACTGCCGTGGTGAATCTGGCGACGACGCTGCCGTCCTCGCCCGGTTATGTCGGCACATTTGATACGCCGGGTATTGCGACGCTCAAGGCCTACGGCGTCAGCGAAACGATTGCCGCGTCGTATACGCTGGTGCTGCATGCGGCGCTGTGGTTGCCGATTACCCTGTTAGGGTTTTACTATCTTTACCGTGAGGGGCTTGGATGGAGCGACTTCCGCCGCGCACAGCAAGCGGCATCCGAAGACCGTGCATCCGAGCAGCCTATCGCTCTGGAAGGTGAGGCAAGAATCGGATGACGCAGCAGGTGGCGATCATTGGCGCGGGGGCGGCAGGGCTGGCGGCAGCATATGATCTCAGCCGTGCCGGGGCTGCCGTCACCATCTACGAAGCCGGGCCAGAAGTGGGCGGTCTGGCGGCGGGCTTCCGCGACGAAGGCTGGGAGTGGACGCTCGAAAAGTTTTACCATCACTGGTTCGCTAACGACGATGCCGTGTTAGGGTTGGTCAAAGAACTGGGAGTCGGGGACAAACTGCTGTTTCCGCGCCCGATCACGTCGCTGTGGCTGGACGGCAAGATTTACCAGATGGACCGTCCCAACATCGTGACGGCTAATCTACGCCTGCCGATTTCGCTGCTGGCGAAAGTTCGCTACGGGCTGACGGGCCTGTACCTGCGGTTTTTCGACCGTTGGCAGCCGATGGAGCGCGTGACCGCCGATCAATGGCTGCGGCGCACGATGGGCCGCGAGGCGTACGAGCGCGTCTGGCGCTCGCTGCTGATCGGTAAGTTTGGCCGCGTGTACGATCAGGTCAACATGGCATGGTTCTGGGCACGGGTTTACAAGCGCACGCCGCGGCTGGGCACGTTCGCAGGCGGCTTCCAGGCGTTTTTGGAACTGCTCGCGGCGCGTGACCGGGAATTGGGCGTCAAGATCTGCCTGAATACGCCCGTCGAGCGCATCGAGCAGCGGCCCGAAGGCGGCCTGACGGTGACCGTGGCCGGGGAACCGCACTCGTTCGACGCGGTGATCAGCACCAGCTCGCCGCACATCATGCAACGTCTCGCGCCCGGCCTGCCCGCCGCGTATCAGGATAAGCTCGGCGCGCTGAAAAGTATGGGCGCGGTGGTGGTTGTGCTGGCGTTGAAGCACCAGCTTTTGACCGACGGTACATATTGGCTCAGCCTGCCTTCCGATAACCCCGACAAGTCGAAATCAGAGTTTCCGTTTCTGGCGCTGGTGGAACACACCAACTATATGGATCGCGCGCATTATGGCGGCGATCACATCGTCTACTGCGGGGATTATGTCGAACCGGATCACGAGTATTTTTCGATGAGCGACGAAGCCCTGGTCGAGCATTTCACCGGGGCGCTGAAGACGTTCAACCCCGCGTTTTCGCCGGATTGGATTCGGAAGTCGTGGGTCTTCCGGGTGAAGTATGCGCAGCCGATTCCATTCGTAAACCATTCACAGGCCATCCCCGATCTGCGCACACCGATACCGGGGCTGTATTTCGCCAGTATGAGTCAGGTTTACCCGTGGGATCGCGGGACGAATTATGCGGTCGAGATGGGGCGTAACGTGGCTTCCATGCTGCTGCAAGATCAAGGCATGTCTCAATCCGGCGCATAACATTCAACATATGTGACATTCCTTATCCGTTCCAGTTCTGTTCAGTTGATCAGCCGTAACGTGCCCACCGTGGGGTAGGGGCCGGTGCGGTGAGTGTCTAGACTCAGTGAGGATCAATCTATGAAGAACATCACCGTTGTTGGGGTCGGCTACGTCGGACTGGTGTCCGCGGCTTGTTTCGCCGACCTGGGTAACTGTGTGACGGCGCTCGATATCAACGAGGAGCGCATCGCCAATCTGCGCAAAGGCGTCCTGCCGATTTACGAGCCGGGCCTAGGCGAGATCGTCGAGCGTACGATGCGCGCCAGGCGCCTGTTCTTTACGACGTCCTATGACGAAGCCCTGAAGGATGCCGAATTTGTGTTTATCGCCGTGGGCACGCCCGAGGGTGTGGACGGCGAGGCGGATCTGCAGTACGTGCGCATGGCGGCGGAAAGCATCGCCAAGGCTATGACGCACCCGCTGGTGATTGTGAATAAGTCCACTGTTCCGGTTGGTACGGGGGACTGGGTGGCGGACATTGTGCGCGAAAGCCAGCCCACGTCCGTGCCATTCAGCGTGGTGAGCTGCCCCGAATTCCTGCGTGAAGGCTCGGCCATCACCGACTTCTTCAATCCCGATCGCACGGTGCTCGGCTCGACGGACATGGAAGCCGCCGAACGCGTGGCGCAGCTTCACCTGCCGCTGCGCGCCACGATCATGGTCACCGATCTCCGCACGGCGGAGATGATCAAGTACGCCTCGAATGCGTTCCTGGCGACGCGCATTAGCTTCATCAACGAGATGTCTAACATCTGCGAGGCGCTGGGCGCGGACGTGAAAGAAGTGGCGCGCGGCATGGGCTATGACAAGCGCATCGGGCATCACTTCCTCGAAGCCGGGGTAGGGTATGGCGGTTCGTGCTTCCCGAAGGACGTCAAGGCCCTGGCGCACATGGCGCAGGTGCATGGGCGTCATCCGCAGTTGCTGCAGGCCGTGATGGACATTAACGCGTTCCAGCGGCATCACGTGCTGACCAAGGTCGATACGCTGCTGGATGGCCTGGAAGGGCGCACGGTGGCACTGCTGGGGTTGGCGTTCAAGCAGAACACCGACGACATGCGCGATGCGCCGTCGATCACGATTGCGGAGCAGCTTCACGCGCAGGGCGCGGTTGTGCGTGGGTACGATCCGGTGGCGATGGATGTCGCCAAGCGCATCATGCCGTTCATCGAGATGTGCGAGGACCCGTATGTGCTGGCGCGCGGCGCAGATGCGCTGATCGTGATGACGCCCTGGAACGAGTTCAAGCACCTTGATATGAAGGCCGTGAAAGAGGCGATGACCACGCCGGTGATGATCGACGCGCGCAACCTGTACGAGCCTGCCGAGATGCGCAGCGTGGGCTTCACCTATCGCGGCATCGGGCGCGGCTATAACGGCTAAAAAGCCTGAATCCCCGGCAGACGGGGGCATACATGGTCATTTTACGCAGGGATGCCACGGATCGGCATCCCTGCTAAACTTAGGGCACAAGACGGTCGGCGCTGTAGTGGAAGGACTTGGAATGCCAGGTGAGGGGCACGGCGTAACCCGGCACATACTCGACAACGGCCTTACCATTTTGCTCAAAGAGGTGCACACCGCGCCGGTCATCAGCTGGTGGGTCCTATACCGCGTTGGCAGCCGCAACGAGCCGACCGGGCACACCGGCATCTCCCACTGGGTCGAGCACATGATGTTCAAGGGCACGCCAAAGTATCCCGCGGGCGTGCTGGATAAGGCCGTGGACCGCGAGGGCGGCATCTGGAACGCGCAGACCTCGTATGACTACACCGCCTACTTTGAAACGATGCCTGCCAGCCGGATCGCGCTGGCGCTGGAAGCCGAAGCCGACCGGATGCAGAATGCCGCGTTCGATCCCGACGAAGTGGAATCCGAGCGAACGGTGATCATCTCCGAACGCCAGGGATCGGAGAACTCGCCGGGCTTCTGGCTGTCGGAAGCGGTGCGTGCGACGGCCTTCCGCGTGCACCCGTACCACCACCAGATCATCGGGGACATGGCCGATTTGCATACCATGACCCGCGACGATCTGTATACCCACTACCGGACCTTTTACGCACCGAATAATGCCATCGCCGTTGCCGTGGGCGACTTCGACAGCGCCGAGATGCTGGCGCAGATCAAGGCGCTGTACGGCTCGATTCCGGTAGGCGCCGCGCCGCCGCTGTTCAACCGCCCGGAGCCGCCGCAGCAAGGCGAACGCAGCGTGCGCGTGGAGCGCGAAGGCAGCGCGGCGACGATCTTCACCGCGTACCGCGCGCCCGCAGCGACCGATCCCGATTGGTTCAAGCTGGCTCTGGTAGACAGCATCCTGGCGGGCGCGAGCGCACCGGGGGGTGATGGTATTGGCAACAAGACTTCGCGCTTATATCGCGCGCTCGTCGAGACGGAACTGGCGGCATCGGTGGGCGGCGGACTGTACCCGTCGATCGATCCCTACCTGTTCAGCGTCATCTTGACCGTGCGTGATGGTCGCCAGATCGAGGAAGTGCAGGCCGCGCTGGATGCCGAAATCGACCGGCTGGTGGCAGGCGATCTGACGCAGGCCGAACTGGACCGGGCGAAAAAGCAGGCGAAAGCGCTGTTTGCGTATGGCACGGAAGGCGTCACCGGGCAGGCGTTCTGGTTGGCGTTCTCTGAGAATTTTTCCGGCTACGAGTGGTATCTACACTACCTGGATCACCTCGATGCAGTGACCCTGGACGATGTACAGGACGCCTCACGCCGGTATTTCCGCCGCTCGCAGCGAACGGTCGGCTGGTTTATCCCCACGAACAGCGGGCAGGAAGGCTGACGCAATGACATTACCTGTTGAATCCCTGCCGGGGCCGGATGATATTATCCGGCGTGAGCTGTCCAACGGCATTGTGGTGCTGGTGCGCGAGAACTTCAACGCGCGTTCGGTCGTGCTGGCCGGGTCGCTGGATGCAGGCGCGGCGTTCGATCCGCCTGATGCGCACGGACTCGCCGCTATCACGGCGTCCGCGCTGCTGCGCGGCACGGAGACGCGCGACTTTGCGGCCATTCACGAGTTGCTGGAGAGCAACGGCGCGAGTCTGTCGATCAGCGGCGGGCTGCATACGGTCGGGTTCTCCGGCAAGGGACTGGCCGAAGATCTGCCGATGCTGTTCGATCTTGTGGGAGACGCCCTGCGACATCCGGCTTTTCCCACGGGGCAGGTGGAGCGGCTGCGCGGTGAAATCATCACCGGACTGAAGATCCGTGAAAAGGACACGCGGTATATGGCCGCAAGGACTTTCCGCGAACTGGCGTATCCCGCAGGGCATCCTTATAGCCGCCAGCCCGAAGGGCGGTTGGCGACGGTGGCGGCCATCACGCGTGACCAGATGTCCGCGTTTCACCGCACCCATTACGGCCCGCGTGGAATGCTCGTGGTGATCGTCGGCGCGGTGAATGCCGAGCGCGCGCTGTCACTGGTCGAGGAGACGTTCGGCGCGTGGGAGAATCCCGATCAGCCTGCAATGCCGCTGGCGCCGGACGGTGTTGGGTTGGACGCGGCGCGCACGCAGACGATCACGTTGCCGGACAAAAGCCAGATCGATCTGGTGCTCGGTGTGCCGGGACCACCGCGCCGCGCCGACGAGTGGCAGGCCGCGACCCTGGCGAACGCCGTGCTGGGCGTGTTTGGGATGTACGGACGCATCGGCGCGGAAGTACGTGAAAAGCGTGGGCTGGCCTATTACAGCTACAGCCGCCTCGATGGCGGTATGGGGCCGGGCCCGTGGCGCGTAATCGCGGGGGTGAATCCGGCGAACGTCGAGCGGGCGCTGGAGGCCATTCGCGGCGAGATCCGGCGGATCGTCAGCGAGCCGGTTCAGGAGTCAGAGCTGGCGGACGTGAAGGCGAATTTCATCGGGCGGCTGCCGCTCCAGCTTGAGACGAACGAGGGCGTGGCTGGCTCGATCCTGTCGATGGAGCGCTACGAATTGGGGCTGGACTACCTGCGCCGCTATCCCGATTTGATTGTATCGATCACACCGGAGGCGGCGCTGGATGCCGCGCAGCGTTACCTGGACCCGGACGTGTACGCGCTGGCGCTGGCCGGGCCGGAACTGCCGGACTTTTCCGAAAGCGCCCCCACTGAGGCGCAGTCGGAGGCGTAATGCTGCGTATTGGCGTGGACCTGATCGAAGTCGAGCGCGTCGAGCGCGTGATGAACCGGTATGGCGATCGGTTCTTCGAGCGGTTTTTTACGCCTGCCGAGCGCGCGCAGTGCAAGGATCTTCCCGTGCGGTTGGCGGCGCGCATCGCCGCGAAAGAAGCGGCAGCGAAGGCGCTGGGAACCGGCATTGGGGACGTGCGTTGGATCGATATCGAAGTGTCGTCTGACGATCGCGGCGCGCCGCACCTGCATTTGCACGCGGCGGCAGCGGAACTCGCGCAGGAACTCGGGCTGTGCGAGTGGCAGATCAGCCTCAGCCACACGGCGGAACATGCCATCGCGTTTGTGGTCGCCGTGGGAAATGGAGCCGCTTCGCAGGAGTAGACCATTGTAACCCCCCGCGGCTCGCGTTATACTTCCTGCCATTGTCTAACAACTATGAAACGTCCAGGTGACGAACGCCCGGAAGCGTTCGTCGTAATGGGGGAAGCCGGTCCAAGTCCGGCGCTGTCCCGCAACTGTTGTGCGAGGAGTTTCACAGCCTCGCAGAGCCAGATTACCCGCCTGGACCGCCATATACATTACCCATCTCTCGCGGATCGGAGGTGATTCATGCTGTTCTCAGCGAGCTAGAACAGCGCCTTTCTTAACCGTCGGGAAAGGCGCTGTTTTTATTGGGCTCACTTTCCCCTGCATGTTGTCTTTTTTCAATTTCGAGGAGCATGATCCTGATGAAACGTTCTCATCTGTTGAGCACTATTGTGGCGCTGGCGCTGATCCTGGCGCTGGCGATCCCTGCGTTCGCGCAAGACGATACCGATCCCGCGCTGGCGGCGGTTGATTACCTGGATTCGATCCAGAATGCGGATGGCGGCTTCCCGACCGGCTACGCGCCGGAAAGCGATCTGACGACGACGGCAGACGCGATTATCGCGTTTGTCGCGGCGGGTGAAGATCCTAATGCGGTGCTATCGCCGGACATGGCAAATCCGTACTACTTCCTCGGCCAGCAGGTTGAGGCCGGGAACGTCACGGCTGCCGGGCAGGTTGCGAAAGTCGCCAATGCGGTCATCGCGGGCGGCAAGGACGTCACGGCGTTCGGCGGGCATAATCTGGTGAACGATCTGCTCGCGCTGCAGGACGAGAGCGGCCTGTTCGGAACCGGCGCGTTCGATCACTGCCTGGCGCTGACCGCGCTGGAAAACGCGGGCGTCGAGCTTCCTGAAGGCGCGGTGGATGCAGTTATCAGCGCGCAGACGGAAGACGGCGGCTGGGGCTTCGGGCCGGATCAGCCTGCGGATAGCAACACGACCGCGATCTGCGTGCAGGCGCTGGCCCTGACGGATCAGGCGGACGCGGTTGACGCGGCGCTGGCCTACTTCGAAGCCATTCAGAACGAGGACGGCGGCTGGCCGTACCAGAGCCCGAGCGACTACGGCACCGACAGCGATGTGAACTCGACTTCGGTCGTGGTTCAGGCACTGCTGGCGGCGGGCGAAGATCTGGCCGACTGGAATACCCCGCAGGACTGGCTGCTGTCGTTGCAGACGGAAGAAGGCGCGTTCGGCTACCAGACGGCCATGCCTGACGCGAACATTCTGGCGACGATCGCTGCGATCCCGGCAGTGGAAGGCGTTACGCTGACCGCGTGGGCGCCCATGCCCGAAGCGGAATAACGCCGGTTCGGAACATACACTAAACACGAGGGGCATGCAGACGACCGCATGCCCCTTTCTTTTTTGGACTTGTTGCGGCTGCATATGGGGGCTAGAATCAGCCGCATGTGAGGTTTATCTAGCGCTTTCGCTGCCACAGGATGCCATACACATGACGGATACCCTACCGAAGATGATGAAGGCCGTGGTGAAGGCCAAACGCGCCCCTGGCCTTGAACTGACCGAATGGCCTGTGCCGGAGATCGGCCCCGGAGAAGTACTGGTGAAGGTCCGTGCCGCGTCGATTTGTGGGACGGACCTTCATATCTATAAGTGGGATGAGTGGGCGCAGAACCGCCTCAAGCCGCCGTTTGTGGTCGGTCACGAGATCGCGGGCGAGATCGCGCAGGTTGCCGATGACGTGACGAGCGTGAAGGTGGGCGATTACGTCTCGCTGGAAAGTCACGTCGTGTGTAACGAATGTTTCTATTGCAAAACCGGACGCGAGTATATCTGCGAAAACACGAAAATCCTGGGTGTGGATCGTGACGGCGGATTTGCCGAATATGTCGCTGTGCCCGCCCAGAATGCGTGGAAAAATCCGCCCGATCTGCCGCTGCGCATTGCGGTGATCGAAGAAAATTTCGGCAACGCCGTGCATACGGCCATGGCGCAGGATCTGTCGGCCAAGTACGTGCTGGTGACCGGCTGCGGCCCGGTGGGCATCATGGCGATCGCCGTGGCCAAGGCAGCGGGTGCGCGGCGCGTGTTCGCTACCGACATCAGCGACTACCGTTTAGCGATGGCGCGCAAGATGGGCGCGGATCTGACGGTGAACGTGCTGGAAGAAGACGTGGTCGGCAAGCTGCTTGAGGCGACCTGCGATGAAGGCGTGGATGTGCTGCTCGAAATGTCCGGCGCGCCTAGCGCCATCGATCAGGGTTTCACGGTGCTGAAGGAAGGCGGCGAGGCGGCGCTGTTGGGCCTCGCACCGGGACCGTTCACCTTTGACCTGAACCAGCACATCATCTTCAAGGGTGCGATCGTGCGCGGTATCGTCGGACGGCGGCTGTGGGAGACGTGGTACCAGACGCGCGGCCTGCTCGAATCGGGCGCAGTTGATCTCAGCCAGATCGTGACACATGAGTTTACTCTGGAACAATTTGACGAAGCCTATCATGTCTTCATGAGCGGCGAGAGCGGCAAGATTATGTTCCACCTGTAGACGCCAGAGCCGAGGGCGGATCGCAGGAACTGATCCGCCCTCATTTTTTGAACTATTCCCCGGCGAGCCCTTCGGGTGCCAGCTCGCTGAGCCTCATTTCCTCAGATGCCTGTGCCGCGGGCTGCGGCGAATCGTCAACGTCGCGCAGCGCCCACCACGACACGATCCCCGCCAAGAAAATGATGACGCCCGCCCAGGCGAACACGCTGCGCGCGCCGATAGGGTCCATCAGGTAGCCCGCCGCGCCCATCGAGGCGATGTTTGCCACGTTGACGATGGTGTTCTGTGCGCCGGATGCCCGTCCGAGCTTTTCCTGGGGCACATGCTGCTGCATCAACGTCGCCGCGATGATCTGGGGCGGAGAGATAGTCAGCCCGACCAGGAACAGCACGACGATCATCAGCGAGTAGCTGCGCGTGACGGCCACGAGCACCGTGGTCACCCCGAACGCCAGCATACCCAGCCCGATCAGATTCCGTGCCCGGTAGCGCGCAGCCAGGGTCGAGATTGCCATGCTGCTCAGGATGATGCCCGCCGTTTGCGAGAACCGAATGGGGCCAATGCCCGCTTCGTTCATGCCCAGCTCGTTGACGAGCAGCGGTACGAAGGTGACATTTGCCGCGCCAAGCCCCAACATCATCGCCAGAAAGCTGATGAGTACGCCGCGCATGATCGTATCAGTGAGGGTGTAGCGCACGCCCACGACCAGCTCGCCTGCCATGGCCCGCGCGGTGTTCCAGATACTGTCCAGGGCGCTGCCGAGCGTATTCAGGCTTGCCTGAGCGGCCTGCATGGCGCCCTGGCGTGTGACGCGGCCCGAAATGCTGATGCGCGTGATGAAGTAGGCGGACACGAAAAACGACAGGCTGTCGATGATAAACGCCGGGGCCGTCGCATCAGCCCAGCCGACGAGGATGCCCGCGAGCGCCGCCCCTACGACGAATGACAGTGTATGTGTCAACTGGCCGAAGGCATTTGCAGCCAGCAGCTCTTTCTTATTCAAGATCATCGGCACGAGAGCCGTGCGCGCCGGATAGAAGAACGCGCTGACGACGCTGGATGAGACTGACACGACGAAGAAAATCCAGACTTTGTCCCATTCGTCCACGAACAAATAGGCCAGCGTAATGAAGCCGCGCATCAGGTCAGCGATGATCATCATGTGTTTGCGGTTGGCACGATCTGCCACGGTTCCCGCCACGAGGCCCAGGACGAGCGTGGGCAGCGCGCCGATCACGGCCAACAGGCCAATGACTGAGCCGGATCCCTTTCCTGCATCGTCGGCCATACGAATGATGGCGAACAGCATCGTGTTGTACGCGACAGCGTCGCCAAGCATCGAGATCATTTGCCCGATCCACAGGTTGCGGAAATCGGGCACGGCCAGGACGCTGAACACACTGGTTCCGTCCCGGTAAAACAGCTTTGCGCGGAACCGGCGCATAGCAAAACCAAGACCAGATACACTGCGGTGCATGATCTTCAATCCTTATCTACCGTTTTTCAGGGCAGCAGAGCAGGGCGGTTGAACGGTGAACGGGCATCCTCTGGTGAGATAAAAACAACCGCGCCCGACAATGCGGCGCGGTTGGATGTTTCACACAGAGATGCTAGCGATCCAAACTGGAAGTTTCATTATTATCCAAGAAATAGAGGTCGTCAAGCATTTGATCGATCTCGCCCTCATCTGCAACTTCGTAATCCTGCTCCAATGGCTCAATTTCGACCGTTTCTTCAGGAAGCTCGTACGGGGGCAGCACGACGGCATAGCCATTCTCGGTGGCCCACTGCACCATCTCTTCGATGACCTGGGCGATCTGCGGACCGTCCAGGGCGACAGGGCCGCGCCAGATGACGGGTGGCTCGGGCTCCGTGCCATCGCCAGCGAACAGCGTGATATGTCCATCTTCCGCGATGATGATATAGGCCGGTTCCACGGCTCACTCCTTTGGAATGAATACGCGGGTGAACACATCATAGCGCCACAGCAGCCGGATGGCGATAGCCCAAAGGATTGCCGCCGCAATGACGACCGCAAAATCGGCCCAGCCCAGAACCGACAGCTCAAAGAAGTGGCGCATCGGCGGCACGATATATACGACGACAAATGCGCCCAGCATCGCAAGGGCAAGCCAACGGCGGCGCGGATTATCGGTGCGCGGCGCGCTGCTTTTCCACACCTCGACAGGGTGCTCGGCCAGGATGATAAGCCACAGGCCGCAGAACAGCGCGGTGAGGGTCAACATCGTGCGCTGAAGCTCGACGCTCTGGTCGCGGTAGAGCAGGTAGACAACGAGCCCGACGATCGTGATGCTGAAACCGGTCGGAAGCGCGAACTCGCCCACGACTTTGAGCAGGCCGCGTTTATCCGTTTGCCCGGCGCTGGCCCAGACGGTCAGGATGACGGCGGGAATGCCAACGGGTAGCGTCGTGAGCAGGGCGTTGTGGCGCGGCGTGAAGGGGAAGTTCGCGCCGATGAACCCGGTGATCATGATCAGCAGGGCGGCGTAGATGGTGCGTGTCAGGAACAGACGCATGACGTCTTGCATGCCGTTCAGGATGCGCTGGCCTTCTTTGATCGCTTCCGGCAGAACGCTGAATTTATCGCCCAGCAGCACCATATCCGCGACGCTGCGCGTGGCCTGACTGCCGCTTTCCATCGCAATACCCATCTGGGCCTGCTTCAGCGACAGGACGTCGTTCACGCCGTCGCCAATCATGGCGACGTAGTGTTCATCCGCGCGCAGAGCCTGCACGATGCGCTGCTTCTGTTCCGGCGTGATGCGCCCGAAAACCGTCGCTTCGTTGACGGTTTCGGTGAACCGGCCTTCGCTCATCTCGGCCAGATCCAGGCCGGAGACGACGCTCACCTCGCGGCTGATCCCGGCCTGCTGCGCCAGGGCTGCGACCGTCTGCGGATTGTCGCCGGAGATCAGCTTGAGCGCGACGCCCGCTTCGCGGAAGCTGTCCAGAACGTCTTTGACGCCGGGGCGCAGCTCGTCCGAAAACGTCAGCCAGCCGAGCGGTTCCAGGTCGCCGGGTGGCTGCGGCGGTCCGTCCTGGGAGGTTCCGTTCAAGGCTGCGCCGCAGCGCGTGAAGATCAGGACGCGCAGCCCTTCGTCGGCCCACGCGCCGATGTCGCTGTTCAGCGCGTCGCCATCCGGCACGTAGCGCAGCAGGACTTCGGGCGCGCCGAGAATGAGCGTGTTCGATGCGCCGTTTGTGCCGAAGGTCGCGCCGCTCCACTTGTACTCGGATGAGAATGGAACCTCCGCTGTGATGGGTTTGGCCTGGCCGGGCAACGCGTCGGCTATGGCTTCGGCGGTGCGGTTGACTCGCCCGGTGCTCGCGGCGAAGTCGCCCAGAAGCTGCCGCAGCTCGGCTTCCGCGCAGCGAATGGGCACCACGTCGCGCAGCATGATCCGGTTGGTGGTCAGCGTGCCGGTTTTGTCCAGGCAGAGCACGTCTACGTTGCTCAGCGACTCGACGGCATTGATCTGCTGCACCAGCGCCCCTTGCCCCGCGATACGTACCGCGCCGAGCGCATAGGCGACGGTGATCATGAGCAGGAGGCCCTGAGGGACCAGCGAAATTACCACGGCGGCGGACTTGACGCCGTTGCGGAAGGGCTCATCTTTGACGGCAAAGGACAGAAACAGTAGGATCGAAAACAAAATGGCGAGCACGACCAGCGACCGCACCAGGATGCTGATCTGCCTCTGGAGCGGCGTCCACACGCGGCGATATTCGCGCGCTCCCGCAGTGAGCTTGTTGGCGAAGCTGTCGCTGCCGACGCGCTCGGCGCGGTAAACGCCGCTGCCCGTTACGCAGAAACTGCCCGAAAGCAGCTCGTCATCTTTCTCTTTGGGCACGAAGTCCGATTCGCCGGTGAGCAGCGATTCATTCACGTCGATGCGTCGAGAGGTGAGCAGTCGCCCATCGACCACGATCTGATCGCCGGGGTGCAGGACCAAGGCATCATCCAGCACCACGTCGCCGGGATCGATCTGCGCCTCCTGGCCGTCGCGGATGACGGTTACCTTGGGGCGCGTCAGCAGGGCGATGCGGTCGAGCTGGCGTTTGGCGCGCAACTCCTGAAAGACGCCGATGACCACGTTGATCAGCACGACGCCGCCCGTGACGAACGCGTCACCCGGCTCCCCGATGATGACCAGCACGATCATGATGCCGAACAGGATGACGTTGGTCAGCGAGGCGAAGTTCTCGCGGAGGATCTGCGGTAGGGTACGGCTCGTCTTGACCGGCATGACGTTACGCTGGCCGCGCTGAAGACGCTCCTGTACTTCAGCAGCGGATAGGCCGCGGATGCCCGGAAACGAGGCGCTTTCCTGGGCGGTGCTGCTGGCGGGATCGGACATAACGCTCTCTCTCCGCGAGTGCGATGGGCGAATTAAGCGGTGCGCAGAACCTGCGCGACGCGAGCCTCGACCTCAGGGTCGAGCGTCCTGTACCAGATATGAGTCGGGGGCAGGGCCAGGAAGATGTCGCGCACAAAAATGAAGCGGGTCGGGGAGGTGTCCCACAAGTAGGTCGCCGGTTTGGTCTGATCCAGCGGCCACAGGTAGGCGCGTTCGTCGCGGACGGAGTGCACGAAATAGCGCACGGTCTCAGCCAGATCCTCGCCCGGCGCGACGCTGACATCGCGCGAATCGACCGGCAGCGTTTCCCACGTTCCGGCTTCCGCAGCGCGGCCCTGCTGGCGCGGATGAACCCAGGTTTTGCCTTCCCGCCGCCAGTCGAAGCCAGGGCGCATGCAGTACTGGCGCTCGTAGGGCCAGCCCCGGTACTCGTTGCTGGCATGTGTGCCTTCGTGCAGGAAGACGCGGTAGAGCAGCGACGGATCGTGGCCGGGATCGCCGATCCGCAGGGTGCCGCTGCCGTAGCCACCACCACCCGGCGTGCGATCGATCCAGAGGTCCAGCGGGTGGGCCAGAAACGGGCTGTAGAATGCGGGGCCCAGCAGGGCAAGCGTTTCGTTGATGAGGTGAAGCTCGACTTTACGCCAGGGACGCGCACCGCGATCAGGTGTGGCTTCGAGGATGCGTATCCCGTAGTTCATTGCGATGTCGCCAATTGCTTCAGCGTGTTCAAAGGCTGCACGATCGATCGTCTCTTCACCGGCGAGACGCCTGAACATGCCCCACAGTCCTGTTTGTTTGGTCATTGTCCATCCTTCCCGTCGATCTGTGACGATATCTTACGGCGTTCCTGGAGGTTTCGCCATGTCGAATTGGAGTGTATGATTCTGGCGATTGTACTCTCAACGTTGTTTTTGTCCTAAGTCAATGAACCGTGGAAACTCGGCAGCAACCTATGGGCGATGAAAAGAATAATCGTGCCTCGGTCGATACCCGGCGTGTGGTGGTCCCGGTCGCAAACCCTTCCACCGCACCCGGCCTCATTCGATTGGCGTGCAAGCTCGCTGCCCCTCAGGATGGAGAGGTCACGGCCCTGTACGTCGTGCTGGGATCAGGTGAGGACGACGGCGAAGCCCTCGAAGATCTCGAAGCGATCGTCGAAGAGACCCAGGCTGCCGGATCCCCCGTAGAACTGGTCACGCGTAGCGCGACCAGTGTCGCACGCGGCATCCTTGACGCGGCGCGCGAACAGGGCGCGACCCTGCTATTGATGGGCTTCGAAGCACCTTCAAAGGGTAAGGTCGAGCTTGGCCCTGTTGTGGACGCGGTGGCGCGCATTGCGCCATGCGATCTGCTTGTGTTCCGGCATCCCCCTCACATGAAACACGCGTTTGAAGATATCGAGCACGTGATTTTGCCGCTGGACGGGCGCGAACACTCGCACATCGCTGCACGATTTGGCGTATTTCTGGCGGGGATTGTTGACGCGCAGGCATCGGCGGTCTACATCCAGACGACACCCAATGCTCCAACGTGGTACGGCCTGGGACGGATCGAGGCGTCGCTGCAAGGCGTGCCGAATGCGCAGCGGGTGCACCGGCAGGTGGTTCAGGCGGGGAATGTTGCGGCGGGCATTCTTTCACGGGCCGATCCTGAAGATTTGATCGTGCTGGGGTTTTCGGAACGCAGTTCGCTAGATCGCTTGATCTATGGGACGGTTACGCAGCAGGTGCTTACCCAGGCGCCCGGCCCGGTGCTTGTCGCCAAGCGCGCCATGCGCGAAGATATGCCTGCCATCGAGCGGGCGGGGCGGCGTCTGCTGGCACGACTGTCGCCCACACTGACGCCGTACGAGCGCAGCGAAGTGGAACGCGTGGCGCTGGAAACAAGCCCGGTCAACATCAACTTTATTGTGCTGATCCTGCTCTCCGCGGTGCTGGCAAGCTTTGGCCTGCTGCAAAACAGCGCCGCCGTGATCATTGGCGCGATGCTGGTCGCGCCGCTGATGTCGCCGCTGATGTCGTTCTCCGTTGGATTGGTCCAGGGGCAGCCGCTGGTGCTTCGCCGCGCGGCGATCACTACTGTGTTCGGCGTTTTGATGGCGCTGCTGGTAGCCATTGCGGTTGGTGCTGCGATGCCGGTTAATTTTTCGACTTCCGAAATGCTGGCGCGCGGGCAGCCGTCGTTGATCGACATGGGCGTGGCACTGGCGTCGGGGGCTGCAGGTGCGTATGCGCTGGCGCGGAAAGACATTCCCTCGGCGCTGGCAGGCGTTGCGATCGCCGCGGCCCTGGTTCCGCCGCTGTGCACGGTGGGGCTGGCGCTGGCGTTCACCGATCGTACGCTGGCATCGGGCGCTGCGCTGCTGTTTTTGACGAACATCGTGAGCATCAGCTTGGCGGGCGCAGTGATCTTCGCGTGGCTCGGCCTCCGTCCTGACCGGCGGGTTCGAACGCGCTTTGGCTGGACCGTCTCGTTGGGGCTGCTGCTGATCCTGACCGTGCCATTGGGCAGCGCCTTTTTGAGCGCCGTGCGGACCGAACGCCAAACCGACGCCGCACGCACCATTTTGGAGCGAGAACTGACGGACGCCGACGTGCTCGAAGTCAAGCTGACTTCGGGGACGCCGTTGATTATCACGGCGACCGTGCTCAGCTCAGACTGGGTGTCTTCGGCTTCGGTTTACGCGGCGCAGAGCGCATTGGCGGACGAGCTGGATCAGGAGGTGCAGCTTACCGTGACGAACTGGCGAGCGATTACACCCCAGCAGGCGGAACCGTCTGATCCGGGAATCCGGCCCTGAGGGGCATTCGACGAGTAGGAGCAGCATGACTTTCGCGCGGAAACTGACTACCGAGCGGCTGGCAGCAGCCATTCTGTTCATCATGTTATTCGCAATCGCGGTGCGCGTTCCACTGGACACGGACACATGGTGGCATATCCGCAGTGGCGAGCAGATCGTCGATACGGGCCGCGTTCCTCACACCGATCCGTTTTCGCACACGCGGCTGGGTCAGGACTGGATCGATCACAGTTGGGGATCGCAGGTGGCTCTGTACGCGGCCTATGAGTTGTTCGGGGGCGGAACCGCGCCGGGAGATTCAGGCAACATCGGGCTGGCGCTGTTTACCGCGACTCTGGCAACGATCGGCATGGCCCTTGTGTATCTGATGTGCGAGGGCAATGCGTACCTGCGCGCGTTTGCGGTCGTGCTTGGAGCGAGCGCCGCGGCAGTGTTCTGGTCGCCGCGCCCTCAAATGTTTTCGTTTGCGCTGAGTGCGCTCGTGCTTTACCTGCTGATGCTGTACAAGCGGAAACACATCGATCGCTTGTGGTTCATTCCGCCCATCATGGCGCTGTGGTCCAACCTGCACGGCGGGTTCGCGTTGGGCTTCATCATTATGGTTGGGGTGCTGGCGGGGGAGGTGCTGGGTAACCTGTTCAATCCCGACGACGAGCGCGTGATCCGCTGGACGCGCTTGCGGAAACCTGCACTCGTCGCGGTGGTATCGATCCCTGCGATCATGCTCAATCCCTTTGGCGTGACGATGCTGGGCTATCCCCTGCGAACGGTGCGCATCGGCGTGCTGCAAGATTACATCCAGGAGTGGGCTTCCCCGAATTTTCACCAGCTTCAGATGTGGCCGTTTGCGCTGTTGCTGCTGGATACGCTGGTGGCGCTGGGATTGACTGCACGCCGGGCTGATTGGACGGATCTGGCGCTGACGGCGGGGACGGCGATGCTGGCGCTGATGGGCGGGCGAAACATCGCCCTGTTCGCCGTTGCCGCCACGCCGGTTCTCACGCGTGCGGTGGACGCGTGGCTGGAGGATCGCGGGTGGCAGATTGTACCGGCGCGGCGCGTTCGTGGGGCGCGGCTCGCGCTCAACTGGATCTTACTGGCGGTGATCGCGGCAGGTGCGCTGGCGAAAATCGCCGCGACGTTGAATACCACGACGATGCGCGACGCGCAGAAAGCCAGTCTGCCGGTCGAAGCGGCGGCCTACCTGAACGAAACGCCGCCGCCGGGGGAAATGTTTAACACCTACAATTGGGGCGGCTATTTGATGTTTGCCGCGCCCGATGTGCCCGTATACGTCGATGGGCGCACGGACCTCTATGACGACGATTTCCTGCGCGACTATCTCAAGATCACCTATTTGCGCGACGACTGGCTGGATAAACTGCAAGCGCAGGACATCGGCTTTGTGGTGATCGAAGCGAACAGCGTGCTGGCTTCCGGCCTGCGCGCCTATCCTGATTTGTGGCGCGAGCGGCAGTTCGATGACGGGCGATCCTCGATCTTCGTGCGGCAGGAGTCGTGAGCATGCCATCCGATTCGCGCGCATCACGCCGTCTCTACGTCGTGATATTTCTGCTGGCCCTGATCGTCGCTGCAGGGTATGCAGCCCTTATCTCACAGCCCGGCTATACGGATGCCTACTACTACTACAATGGCGGTGCGCGGCTGGTGGAGGGTGACGGGCTAACCGATCCCTACCTGTGGATGTACCTGAACGCGCCCGATAAGCTGCCCGGCCCCAGCCATACCTACTGGATGCCGATGGAATCGCTGTTGGTGGCCGCCAGCACGGCGGTGTTTGGCGTAGGATTCGGGGCTGCACAGGTGCCTTCGGTGCTGTGTTTTGCCGGGCTGGTGACACTCGCCGCCTGGATTGGCTGGCGGATCGGTGGAACGCAGCGCTATATGGTGATCGCGGCGCTGCTGGTGCTGTTCAGCGGTTACTTCACACCTTACTGGACGGGAACCGATACGTTTGCGCTGTATGGCCTCGTCGGGGCGGGCGCTCTGGCTGCGGTCGGGCAGGGGCGCGGAGAGGGATCGTGGCGCTGGTTTGCCGTGGCCGGAGCACTGAGCGCAGTCGGACATTTATCACGCGCGGATGGCCTGCTGCTGCTAATCGTGACGCTGTTGGTGGCGGTGTGGCCTGCAGCCTCCCTCTCTTCCTCACAGCGCGGGCGAAACGCAGCCATTGCGCTGGGGGCGTATGCGATCGTGATGCTGCCGTGGTTCGTGCGGAACCTGTCGGTGATCGACTCGCCGCTGCCGGTTGACGGGATGCAAACGGTCTGGCTGCGCGGCTACGAGGATCTGGTCAACTATCCGCCGGGCGTGACCTTCAGCGATTTTCTGCATTGGGGCGTCTGGAACATTCTCCAGTCGCGGTGGGTGGCGTTCCAGAATAATGTAGGCACGTTCGTTGCGGTCGAGACGTGGATCGTGTTGGGGCCGTTCGCATTGCTGGGGCTGTGGACGCGCCGCCGCCACCCGATGGTTCCTGGCGTGGTGCTCTATGCCCTGGGTCTGCATGTTGCCATGACATTTGTATTCGCATATCCCGGTTACCGCGGCGGCCTGTTTCACTCGTCTGCGGCGCTGCTGCCTTTCTGGGCCGCGTTCGGACTGGCCGGACTGGATGACGCGATCGCCTGGATGGCGGTTCATCGAGGCTGGAAAAAGCGACAGGCACAGCGTGTCTTTTCAACGGCGCTGGTCGTGCTGGCGGTGGCGCTAAGTCTGGGACTGCTGCTTGGACGCCGGTCGGGTTGGAACACGGCGGACGAACTTTACACGACCATTGACTCGGATCTGCCGCCGGATGCGGTCGTCATGATCAACGATCCGCCGAGCCTGTATTACCATACGGGCCTGAGCGGGGTCGTGCTGCCGAATTCCGATCCTGACGTCGTGCCGGAAATTGCGGCGCGATACGGCGTCACGCACCTCGTGCTGGATATCAACCGGACGCAGCCTTTTGCAGCTTTGTTCGAGGGGCAGGACCGGCGTCCGTTTTTACGTGAGATTCGTGTTTACGATCGAGGAACCTCAGATCCCGACGATGATTTGCGCCTGTTCGAGATCGTATCGACCGTGGAGAACTAAATGGTGCGTCGGCTGCTGGATAAACGGGATACGTTAATTGCGCTGGCGGCGGTGCTTAGTGTCGTCGTGTACGTGGTCGTGTCGGCGGTGATGTACGAAGTCGGATTTGCGCTGGACGACGCATGGATTCATCAGGTGTATGCGCGCAATCTGGCGGAGCATGGGGAATGGTCATTCCTGGCGGGGCAAAGCAGCGCGGCTGCCACGTCACCGCTGTATGCCGTGCTGCTGGCCGCCGGACGATGGCTGCATCTGCCGATGTTCGTGTGGACGTTCGCCCTGGGCGCGCTGACGCTGGCGATGTGCGGGTGGTTTGGCGCGCGTCTGGCCGAGCGGATGTTCCCATCGATAAAACGGATTGGGTTGTTGACCGGCCTGGCGATGGTGTTGACGTGGCATCTGGTCTGGGCGGCGGTTTCCGGAATGGAGACGAGCCTGTTTTGCGCATTGGCGCTGGCCGTGATGTGGCTGGGATGGCGCGAGATCGATGCTGCGGCTCAGCCGATGGCAGCATCGCGGCGCGCGATGCACGGCGGGCTGTTGGGGTTGGTGGGTGCTGCGCTGACGACCACGCGCCCTGAAGGAGCGGGACTGCTGGCGCTGATCGGGCTGGCCGCGCTTGTTGCGTGGCCGCGTGAGCGATCGGGGTGGGGCGATTTCGCGGCCTGGGCGGTGGGAGTCGCCGCCGGGTGGCTGGTGGGCATGGTGCCGTATGCCCTGCTGAACCTCGACATCGCAGGGTCGATGCTGCCGGATACGGCGTCGGCCAAACAAGCCGAATATGAGCCGCTGCTTTCTTTGTCACTCGCGGAACGTTATGGGCGGCTGGTGCTGCCGATTCTGGCAGGCGCGCAGATCATGCTGCTGCCGGGGCTGGTGGCCGGCCTGCGGTCGGCAGCGATCCGGCTGCGATCGTCGCGTACGGCTCTGATGCTGTTCGTGCCGCTGGCGTGGACGCTGCTCGATCTGACGGCCTACGCACTGCGCCTGCCAGCGAATTACCAGCATGGGCGTTACGTGATCCCTGCGCTGCCGCCGATCGTGTTGTATGGAGTAGGGGGCACACTGCTGATCGTACGGGGCGGCAGCCAGTCGATTGCGGGCCGTGTGCTCACCCGCAGTCTGGCGGTGTCGGCTGCGGCGCTGTATGTCGTCTTTTGGGGCGTGGGCGCGCAGGCGTATGGCCGGGATGTGCGGATCATTCAAAGCGAGATGGTCGCCACAGCGCATTGGGTCGAGGCGAATATCCCGGCTGACGTGGTGCTGGCCGCGCACGATATCGGCGCGCTGGGATACTTTGCGCCGCATCCGCTGGTCGATCTGGCAGGGCTGGTCACGCCGGACGTCGTGCCCATCATACACGATCACGAGGCGCTGATGGCGCTGATGTGCGCACGCGGCGCGCAGTATCTGATGGCGCTGCCGGATCAGGTTCCTGCCGATCTGGACGATCCTCACCTCGGGAACGCGCCCGTTTACATCACCAATGCGCCGTATGCGCTGGCGATGGGGTATGGAAACATGGCGGTCTATCGTTTGGAGTGGGAAGACGAGTGCGGCGTTTCCGCACCATAGTAAATGCGGCTGCCGCGTGCTGCCCGCTGCGTACGACGCCCGTAAGCACTGGCGGTGGGGTTGCTTGTGCGCTGTTTTTGTACTATGGTATACTCCCGAAAATGTAAATTTGAACCGAGAATTTGGGACCATCGCACTAATGAGAGGCCGTGTCCCCAAATGAACGAAAATCAGGCGGGTGACGATCTGCGCACCCTCCGCCTAGTCATTGTGGACGATCACCCCGTGTTTCGACAGGGGGTCCGCAACCTCTTCGAAGTTGAAGAGGGCGTTGACGTTATTGCCGAAGGCTCCAGCGGGGAAGAAGCGCTGGATCTCGTGCACCAGCTTCAGCCGGACGTCATCGTGCTGGATATTAACCTGCCGAATATGAACGGGCTTCAGGTGACCAGCCGTCTCAAGGCAAGCCACCTCAACACACGCGTGGTGCTTCTGACAGCGTATGACGACCGCGAACAGGTTCTGCATGCAATGCGATCCGGTGCGTCGGCGTACTGCCCGAAAGATATCGAGCCGGAGCTTTTGGTAGACATCGTGCGGCGCGTCGCAAATGGGCTTTTTGTGGTGGATAACCGCACCTTCGACGAAGAGGCGCTGAAGCTGTGGCTGGATGCAGGCGTTGAGGCGGCAACCGGGCCTTACATGGTCGATCCGGGCGAGCACTTTGTGCCGCTCAGCCCGCGCGAGATGGAAATCTTGCAGTATGTTACGCAGGGTAAGAGTAACAAAGAAATCGCGCAGTCGCTGGGCATCAGCCACCAGACGGTGAAGAATCATATGACGTCCATCTTGAAGAAGCTGGACGTGCGCGACCGCACCCAGGCCGCCGTCTATGCACTGAAACGGGGTTGGGTCCGCCCCAGTGACGCCGATCCCGACTTGAAACATGACTGGTAAGGAACGAGCAGAAACACACAAGGGCGAATCGCATGGCGCAGAGCGCGATGTCATCACGAGATGAGGTACTGGCCGAATTTCGTACCGAGCACGACCGGATTAAGGGCCGTATTCGTGAGAACCAGCAGCTCATCGAGCAGAGCCAGCTTGAAGTGGACCGGCTGCGTGAGAAGAACGTAGCCGTTAGCTCGCAGCTCCGGCGCGTCGAAGGTAATTTCGATACCATTCCGCGCGCGGACATCAAGACTGCATACGATGACGCGCTGGATGCCAAGACGCGTTTGCTGACGATGCAGGGACAGCTTGAAAAGCTGAAGGGAACTCAGGAAGAACTGCAATACTTCGAGCAGCTCGTGGGCCGCTTCCTGGGCCTTCTGGAAGGGGTTATGCCCGACCGGCTGTCGAGCACGGCAGGCTACATGCCTACCACGCCCTCCACCGCGCCCGATGGCAGCCTGTCGAATCAAGTCATCATCCGTATCGTGGAAGCGCAGGAATCCGAGCGCCAGCGCCTTGCCCGCCAGATGCACGACGGTCCGGCGCAGTCGCTGACCAATTTCATCCTGCAGGCAGAAATCTGCCAACGCCTGTTCGACCGCAACCCCGATCGCGCACGGGACGAGCTGGATCAGCTTAAGGTGGTTGCCAGCGGAACCTTCCAGAAAGTACGCGACTTCATTTTTGACCTCCGTCCGATGATGTTGGACGACCTCGGCCTCGTACCGACGATCCGCCGGTATGTCGAAGCCTACCAGGAAAAGACCGAGATCGAAACGCAGCTTAACGTTCTGGGCGATGAACGGCGTTTGCCGGGCCACATTGAAGTGATGATGTTCCGCTCGATTCAAGAAATCATGGGGCACGCCCGCGACAGCCTGGGCGCTAAATCGATGAGCATCGTGCTTGATATGGGGCCGGAGTGGGCCAAAGCGACGATGGAGACAGATGGTCGCGGCTTTGATCCGGCGCAGGTGCTCTCCGATACGCACGACGAGAACCTGTTTGGCCTGAGAACACTGAAGGAACGTGTCGAACTGGTGGGGGGACGGTTGGATGTCACGAGCGCCGAAGAGGGGCTCAATCGCTTCATAATTCTGCTCCCCGCAAATTCTTAACGCAAGCACGTTCACCCGGTGCTCAAGCATCTTTCCGTGCCGCCTAATGTTGGGCCAAGGGCGGCACGGTAGGACTTTCCTACTGTTTGCGTAAATTTTGCATCTGGATACACTGAAGATGCTAAGCGTCAATCTCATCTTAATCAATTAACAGTTTATTGAGGCTGCCATTTTCGTCTCCGCGGGAGGGTGTTCATGCGAGGCCGAGTACTCATTCTTATAGGCGCCATTATCTTACTTGGTGTGGTATTGGTTGCCCTGCTTATGTTCCGTCAGGATGACGGCGGGACTGACGGTGTCTCGACACAGACCGCTGGCGACCTCGCACCCCAGATCAACGATCAGGGTACGCCGGTTCCGGTTGCGCAAGTGGAGCCGATGGTCGATATCGTTATTGCCGTGCAGGACCTCCCGCGCGGCCTGAAGATTCCCGAAGATGGCGTGAGCCTGCAGCCGTGGCCGGAGCGGGCGCTGCCGGAAGAGGGAAGCTACTTCACCAACACCAGCGACGTGGTTGGGATGATTGCCCGTACGGACCTGACGCGCGGCGCACCCGTGCTGCGGCGCCAACTGGTTGAGGACCTGCGCGACATCGCGGCGACCGGCTCCGATGCAGCGGCCATCCTTGAGCCGGGGACGCGTGCGGTATCCGTGCCGCTGGACCTGTCGGGTATCGGCTCGGTGGCGTACGGCATTCAAGACGGGGACTACGTGGACGTGATCCTGTCGTTCCTGTTCATTGATGTCGATGAAGAATTCCAGACCCGCCTGCCGAACAATATCTCGATTATCACCTCGCTGGAAACGGGCGAGTTGGTCATCGGCTCTCCGCGCCAGGGCCGTCAGGAACCCAGCCCGCTGTCGCCGCAGGGTGTCTTGATCAGCCCGAGCGAACAGAACCAGCGCCCGCGCCTGGTAACCCAGATGACGATCGAAAATGCGTTCGTGGTCCATGTCGGATACTTCCCGGCGGATGGACAGTTCATCGGCTCGACGCCGACGGCGCTGCCGGTTGCTGCTGCGCCGGAAGCTGCGGGCGAGGAACAGGCGAATGCGACTCCACAGCCGACGGCAACGTCGTACACGCCCTCTATCGTCACCCTGGCGGTTTCGCCGCAGGATTCACTGGTGCTGACCTGGGCTGTTGACTCGCAGATTCCGATCACGTTGGCGCTGCGCCCGGCGGGCGACCTGAGCACGTCGCAGACGCAGTCTGTTACCCTGCAGTACATGATCCAGAACTTCAATATCACCCAGCCGGACCGTTTGCCCTTCGCGTTGGAACCACCGATCACCAGCGTCCGTCGCTTCGACCTCGGCACGGTGTTCAGCTTCCTGGCCGATAGCGCGTCTGCTGATACGGCGGCTGCGCAATAATGACGCGCGGCTATGAAGAGCAGTAACGGTTAAGTCCCCACGAGGTAAGAGCGCGACCCGAACATTTGGGTGGGTCGCGCTTTTCCCCTACTCGTATAGAGAACGTTCTCATTGCGAGGCCTGAATGACTAGCGGATCGCAGAAACAAGTAATCAAAGTTCTAATCGTCGATGACATCCCTGATGTACGCGACAATCTCCGCAAGCTGCTGGCCTTCGAACCGGATATTGAGGTCGTAGGCGCTGCCGGAACGGGGCGCGAAGCTATCCAGATTGCAACGGAGATGCGGCCCGATGTCGTGCTGATGGACATTAACATGCCGGACATGGATGGCATTACGGCCACCAAGTCTATCAGCACAGCGGTCCGTACCGCAGCAGTGGTTATTGTCTCGGTTCAAAGTGAGCCTGGTTATCTCCGGCAGGCGATGCTGGCCGGTGCGCGTGACTTCCTGACCAAGCCGATCGCCAGCGAAGAACTGTATACGACCATCCGGCGCGTATACGAGCGCAACGAGCCAGTGCGCCAGCAGGAAGCACAGTTGGCTGTGGCGGGCAGAACCACGAAGGGCGAGGTGCCCAAAAAGGTTGCTGCGGCAGCGCGTGCAGCCGGGCATATCATTGTGGTGTACAGCCCGCAGGGTGGGGTAGGGACAACGACGATTGCCACCAATCTGGCATCGGCCCTGATGCGCCCGGATACTCGTGTGCTGTTGGTGGACTGTGCGCTCCAGTTTGGAGACGTTGATGCGTTTTTGAACCTGCAGTCGACGGCGAACATTTCCAAGCTGACCCAGTCGGTTAATGACCTCGATGCAGATGTGATCGAAAATGTGGTCATTACTCACGGGAGCGGCCTCAAAGTGATCACTGCGCCATCGCATCCCGAGCAGGCCTACGACATCACGTCCGACGAGATCAAAGACCTGATGCTGATGCTGGGCACGCTGTACGACTATATCATCGTGGATACGCCGACCCAGTACGACGACATGACTCTGAAGCTGTTTGAAGTCGCGGAACGGATTGTGATGGTTGCCAACCCGACTATTCCGTCGATTCGTAACAGCCGCAAGATGATCGATATCCTCGATGTGGCTGAGCGGCCTGACAAACTGTCTGATAAAGTGATTTTTGTGCTCAATCGCGTGGTGAATGAGAAAGAACGCGGGCATGGCACAGTCCCGATTGCGTCGATCGAAAATCACGTGAAGCGCAAAGTGACAGCGGCGGTTCCGGCGGACGATCGTGCCGTGCTGACGGCGGTGAACCAGGGCGTGCCGTTGGTGGCAAAGCTGAAGTCGCGGTCACCCGGTCGAGAACTGGTGCTTCTGGCCGAGGCTGTGCGTAAATCGGTCGAGTCTGAAGGCGACGAAGAAGATACCGAGGAAAAGCCAACGGAGCGGTCGAAGAGCGGGCTGCGGGCTTTATTTGGCGGATCAGGATAATTGGCTCACGACTATCAGGATATGCCCGTAAAACAGTGAACGTGGAGGAAGTGCGATGTCGTTATTAAGGCGAATTGATCGCGGTGGTCAGGACGAAGAGCCGCCGCAGGATTCCAAACTTGCCCAAATGCGTCGCCGGACGGCGGTTCCTCCGACCGGGGGGAACCCTGCCGCACGGACGGATAATAATACCTACCTGGATCTTAAGAGCCGCGTTCAGAACAAGCTGCTGGCCGAACTTGATACGAGTGTGGACCCGCACTCGCCTGAGGTTCGCACCACGATCGAAGAGTTGTTCACGACGATTCTGGCCGAGGAAAGTATTGTTTTGGGGCGCGCTGAGCGCCAACGCCTTTTCGAAGCCATCGTTGCGGAAATTCTGGGTTTCGGCCCGCTGGAACCGCTGCTTGCCGAAGACAGTATATCTGAAATCATGGTCAACGGGCCAAAGAACGTTTACATCGAGAAATCCGGTAACCTTACACGCTCGAATGTGACTTTCGAGGACGATGACCACGTGCTGCGCGTGCTGGACCGCATTGTCGCGCCGCTGGGCCGTCGTATCGACGAAAGCTCGCCGACGGTGGACGCTCGTCTGCCCGATGGCTCGCGTGTGAACGCCGTAATTCGCCCCATCGCGCTGTGCGGCCCGACGATCACCATCCGTAAGTTCTCCAAGCGGCCTCTGACGGTTGAGGACCTTATTCGGTTTGGCTCGATGACGCCCGAAATTGCGGAGTTCCTGCGGGCGTGCGTTATCGGAAAGCTGAACATCGTCGTGTCCGGCGGTACGGGGTCGGGCAAGACGACGCTGCTCAACGTGCTTTCGAGCTTCATTCCCAACGACGAGCGCATCATCACGATCGAAAACGCCGCTGAGCTTCAACTCCGGCAGGAACATGTGGTAACGCTGGAAAGCCGCCCTCCGAACATTGAAGGGCGCGGTGAAGTGAGTATCCGCGATCTTGTGGTGAACTGCCTTCGTATGCGCCCTGACCGCATCGTGGTCGGGGAGTGCCGTTCCGGCGAAGCCCTGGACATGCTCCAGGCGATGAATACCGGTCACGAAGGATCGTTGACGACATTGCACTCCAACAGCCCACGCGATACCCTGGCCCGTTTGGAAGTGATGTGCCTGATGGCGGGGGTGGATCTGCCTGTACGCGCTATCCGCGAGCAGGTGGCGTCCGCTCTGAACCTGATCGTTCACCAGGAGCGCCTGCGTGACGGGACACGCCGTATCGTGAAGATTACGGACGTGCAGGGCATGGAAGGTGACGTGGTCACGATGTCTGACATCTTCGAGTTCGAACAGACGGGCATCGAAGCGGGCAAGGTGATCGGGCGTATTCGCCCGACGGGCCTGCGCCCCAAGTTCATCGACAAGATCGAAGCGGCGGGCATCCATCTGCCGCCAGCCGTCTTCGGCATTGGCATGTCGCGCTACTAGTCGAACACGACGAGCCGCGGGGCAGTCCGGTTGGCGCCGGAAGCTCCGCGGTTCGGTTACCAAACAGGACCAGATGGGGAGTTACGACACGCGAATTCCTGGTACAATGAAGGAAAGATTGCGTGATTAAGGTTTGGAGGCTGGGGCTTTATGGGTATTGAACTCATTATTGCCGGTGTCGCCGGGATTATGGCGGTTGCCATCCTGATCTTCGGAGTGGTGAGTCTTCGCTCTGAACGACAGACAGAGGTCGAGGAACGCCTGGGCCGGTATACGTCTGAGTACAGCAGCCTTCTCGCGCAGTTCGAAGAGGCCAATGATGAGCGGCTGGCGAACGAGCCGGGCGCGATCACCCAGCGGCTGGATTCTGCCCTTGCGGATCGGGAATTCGCCAAGAAGTGGCGCACGCAGTTGGCTCGCGCAGACCTCAAACTGACGGTGGGCGAGTACTTCGCGTTGCACATCATCGCGGGCATCGCCACGTTTTTCGTGGGCTGGCTCCTCATTTTTGGCAATCCAATTGGCGGCGCTGTCGCCGGGTTTGCCGGATTATTCTTCCCCCGGTTTTACGTCGCACGCAAGCAGGGCCAGCGCCTGCGTTCGTTTGAAGGTCAACTGCCGGATACGTTGAGCCTGTGGGTGAACGCGCTGCGTTCCGGTTATTCCGTCCTGCAAGCGATGGAAGCGATTGGCCGCGAGTCGCCTGATCCGACCTCAACCGAGTTCAAGCGTGTTGTACAAGAAGTGCAACTTGGCATCCCGATGGAGGCTGCGCTCGATCATCTGCTTGTCCGCCTGCCCAGTGAAGACATGGACCTCGTGAATACGGCGGTCAATATCCAGCGCGAAGTCGGTGGTAATCTGGCTGAAATTCTCGAATCGATCAGTCATACCATCCGTGACCGTATCAAGCTGAAGGGTGAGATTCGCGTTCTGACTTCTCAGGGGCGCGTGACGGGCTGGATTATTTCGGGCCTGCCGATCTTGCTGACTGTATTCCTGTACTTTGTGAGTCCCGACTACACAGGGCGTCTCGTCGAAAACCGCCTCTGTGGGTGGCCGATGATCGGCGTTGGCCTGGGCTTGATCGGTTCCGGCGCGGCTGTGATCCAGAAGATCGTGAACATCGAATACTAGCCCTGGCAACAGGGTAGGAGGGGTAAGCCTATGCTGGGCATTGTCGCCCTGATTGTTGCCGGTATCCTGCTGCTGGGCGGACTGGTTATCGTTGGGATGCGCAACGAGAGCGGTGTCGATCCCCTTGAGCGCCGTCTGGCTGAATACGGCGACCGGGAAATGCCCGCATCCCTGGAAGAGCTTGAGCTGTCGCTCAGCTTGCAGGAACGCGTCATTATCCCAATGTATAAAGCGCTGGCGGGCTTCGTCGTGCGCTTTACCCCCGAAAACCAGATCGACAGCATTCGCCACCAGCTTGAGCTTGCGGGGAAGTCACAGTCGGTTGAACCCACTACATTTTTCGGCCAGCGCATCGCGCTGACGATCGGTTTTGGCGTCGGGGCATTTGCCCTGTTCTTCCTGGTCAGCGACTGGGGCGCGACGAAGGGAATCCTGGGCACAATCGGTGCGGCGCTGCTGGGTTATTATCTGCCCGTGCTCCAGCTTCGCAGCCAGATTCGCCGCCGTCAGGATGGCATTATTAAGGCGCTGCCGAACGCGCTCGACCTGTTGTGCATCTGCGTTGAGGCCGGTCTGGGCTTCGAGCAGGCGATGGGCAAGGTATACGAGAAGTGGGATAACGACCTCGCTATCGCGTTTGGCCGTGTGTTGCAGGAAATCCAGTTGGGCAAGCGGCGCAGCGAAGCCCTGCGCGATATGTCTAACCGCATGGAAGTCAACGACGTGACGAGTTTTATCGCGGCGCTGATCCAGGCTGAGCAGTTGGGTGTGAGTATTGCTAAAATCTTGCGTATTCAGGCGGATCAGATGCGAGTGAAACGCCGCCAGCGCGCGCAAGAGAAGGCTCAGCAGGCCCCTGTGAAGATGGTTATCCCCATGGTTCTGCTGATCTTCCCGTCACTGTATATTGTACTGTTGGGCCCGGCGATTATTATTCTGCTTGAGAGCGGCGTTTTTGGAGCAATTTAGCTGCGAAACCGGCTGCTCGGTGTTATAACCATATATTATTGGCGCGGCATCACAATCCCGCTGGAGACATGCCGCTGATGGTTGATCAAGTAAAGCTCCTGGTACGTCAGGCTGTATTCGTGGGGTTGGATCTGGTTTTCCCACCCTATTGTGTACACTGCGGGCGTGTCGGGAGCTTGTTGTGTCCACGGTGTGTCGCTTCGATCGCTCCTTCAGAACCGCGTCACCTACCAGAGTTCGAACAGATATGGGTTGTGGGCCATTTTGATGGCGCAGTTCGTGACGCGGTTCATGCGCTCAAGTATGACGGGATGCGGCGAGTTGCGGAGCCGCTCGGTGATTTGCTGGCGGGGCTGATCGAGGATTCCGGGCAAGTTCCCGATCTCGTGGTGGGGATTCCACTGTCATCCCAGCGACTTGCCGAGCGTGGCTATAATCAGGCCGGGCTGATCGCACATCGTGTTGCCGAGCGGTTGGGGGTGCCCGATGAGCTCGAAGCTGTCACGCGGGTGAAGAATACCGCAAGCCAGGTTGATCTGAGTGCGGCGGAACGCCAGGAGAACGTAAAAGACGCATTTCGCGCGGAACCTGGGCAGGTAGCGGGGCGACGGGTGCTGGTGATTGATGACGTTTTGACAACCGGATCGACCATGTCCGCATGTGCGGAAGCGCTGCGGCTGGCCGGAGCATCGCAAATTTTTGGCGGGGCGATAGGAGGAGCCGGACACGGCATGGATCGTTAGGGACGCAGACAGGTGCGCATCACTGCGCATTCACTCAATGTTCCTTGCTGCACGCTTAAGGAGAGTAATGCTATGGAACTCAAGATTCATACCCGCAACGTTGATGTCACTCCGCGCCTGCAAGAACATGTTGAGAAGAAAGTGAGCAAGCTCGACAAATACCTTCCAAATATTCACGAGGTCCGCGTGGACCTCGCAATGGAGCGGCGTAAGCAAGGACAGGACCAGTCGGTTGCGCAGCTCACGCTGCGGAACTCGCGCGGGGTTATTTTGCGCGCCGAAGAGAAGAAGGAAGGCGATATTTACGCGGCGCTGGACCGGGCGCTGGACAAGATGTATCGCCAGATCGAGCGCTATAAGGGGAAGCGTAAGCGTCGTGGGGGCGGCAAGTTTGCGGAAGCGGATGCTGCGCTGGCACTGGCTGAGCCTGTGCCGCTGGCCGAGGAAGAGGAAGAAGCAGAGGATAAGCTGGATATTGTACGTCGTAAGCGGGTTGAGCTGAATCCGATGACCGAGGAGGAAGCAATCGACCAGATGGAGCTGTTGGGCCACGATTTCTTCATCTTCCTCAATGCAACTACGGCGCGGATCGGTGTGTTGTATCGTCGCGAAGACGGCAACTACGGTGTGTTGGAGCCGGATGTCCGGTAAGGTTTAGGCGTGTACTCGCAGGGCCGGGGTTGTCCCCGGCCCTTTTTTGTATAGTCAGGACAATTCAATGCCCCAACATCCGCCCAGCGCCGTGATTTTAGTGGGTCCCGAAGGCCAAACCATTCCAGAACGTATCGTGACGCGGGCGGTTCGGGGCGCGGCGCTCGACTTGGTCGCCATGCTCGCAGCAGCGGGCGTCGAACCGGTCATTGTCGCCGGGCCCGACCTGGACTGGCTGCCGGAGCAGTTATCTATAATCCGCGATGTGGATGTAGTTCCGTTTCAATTCGGGCAGCGCCTTGCGGATCTCATCGAGCGATACGATCTGCGCACGATGTTGTATTTTGGGGCTGGCAGCGCGCCGCTGCTGCCGCCGGACGCCGTGGCGCACCTGTTGCATGCGTGCGGTGAAGGGGATCGCGTCGTCGTCACCAATAATCTGCATTCGAGCGATTGGATCGCTCTGGCGGATGCACCTTCGGCGCTGCCTGTGATCCGGCAGGCGGACCGTGACAACAGCCTCGCGTGGATGCTGCACGACAGCGGCCTGTTCGATGTGGGTGTACTGCCGGATCTCGGTCTGGCTGCCGGGCTGGATATCGACACGCCTTCTGACGCGGCCCTGCTGGCGCATTATGGGCCGCTTGCTCCACACTTGGCCGGTGCGCTGAGCGATCCACTGCTTGAGGCTGTGCCGGTAGGGCAGGTGATCGATGTGGCGGTGCGGGACGGCAGCCGGATTGCGCTGATCGGGCGAGTGTCTCCGGCGGCCTGGACCGCGCTCAGCCGTGCCACGCAGTGCTGGATTCGCGCTTATTCCGAAGAACGCGGAATGGCGGCCAGCGAGCGTCTGAAACGCGGCGAAGTGCGGTCTCTGCTGCTGCCGCTGTATGAACTATCAGGGCCCGAAGGCTTTTTTCGCTCTTTGGCGGACGTGGCCGATGCAGCGATCATGGATTCGCGCGTGCTGATGGCGGCCAGTGGCCACTATCCACCCGATGCGGAGCGATTCGCTTCGGATTTGTTGATGTGCGATGCAATACGGGATGACTGGGTGTGGGCGTTCACGCAGGCGGCTGCGTCCGCATCGATTCCGGTGCTGCTGGGCGGGCATAATGTTGTGGCGAGCGGATTGGCGTTGCTGGCGCAGATCGTCGCGGGGCGGCGGGCAGCGGGTTAGGGGCGATCGCGTTCGAGCCGCCGCAGGTGCACGTATTTCTGAAACTCGTACCACGCCATGAGCAGGCTCAAGCGCAAGCCGTGCCAGCCATCGCGGTAGCCTTCCAGCGTGACGAAGCGCCAGATGAACTGGCGGGCAGGCTGAGTGATGAACTTGTGCGGCTTTGGCTGAATGCCCTGCTGTTGAAGCATACGCGCATCGTACTGGACGTAGCGGCGCTGCTTCGCGCGGAACTGGGCAAAGCTGGTGTAGTTATAGTGGATGAACGGCGTCTTCAGATAGCCCGGTTCGCCTTCGAGATTGACCAGCTCGTGAACCTGCCGTTCCATGTCGTAGTGGGCTTTGCTGCGGCGCAGCAGGCGAAGCTGATAGTCGGGATACCACCCGGTGTGCCGCGTCAGCTTGCCAAAAATGTAATTGTGGCGCGGAATCCAGTAGCCGTTGTGCTCGCCGGAGCGAATCAGCGTGCGGATCTCGGCGGCTTGCTCCTCGCTTGAGCGCTCGTCGGCATCGACGAACAAAATCCACTCGGCATCCACCGCCTGCAGCGCGGCTTCCCGCTGGCGCGCATAATCTTCAAAGGCGTGTTGGATCACTTCTGCGCCCGCGGCGTGCGCCCGCGCAACCGTTTCATCCTGGCTGAGCGAGTCGAATACGACGATCCGGTCGGTCCAGCGCAGGCTGTCGATGCAGGCGGTAACATTTTCCGCCTCGTTATACGTCAGGATAACCGCTGCCAATTCGACGGACATCAGTGCCTCACAGCTTTTGTACGCTCCGGTAAGCGTCGATGATCTGGGCCACCTGATCGTCCGAGAGCTCACCACGCGCGGCAGCGGTTCGCGCCTGCCGGATTTTGTATGCCATGCCCGCATGGACGATTCGCCGCGCCAGCGCGCGCCGAAGAGGTGAATAGTAGCGCTCGAATAACATCAGGCGGCTGCGCCACAAGTTGACGATGCTTTGCGGGCGGACCTGACTGGTGCTCTGCCCGGCAAGGTGTGTTACATGCGCGCCGGGAATGCAGTAAATCTCCCACCCGGCCCGGCGAATGCGCATGCTCCAGTCAATTTCTTCGCAGTACATGAAATAGCGCTCGTCGAGCAGGCCGGTTTGCCGGATGACCTCGCGGCGCAGCATCATCGTCGCGCCCAGGGTGTGATCGGCGGGGAAGGGCGCGTTGCCGTCGTACGCCGCGTAGGGGTAGCGGCCATTGAGCGCGCTGTCATAGAAGCGTGCCGGAACCGGGAACAGGTCGATCACCAACTGCGCGAGACCGGGGAACCGGAAGGCGCTGTGCTGGTGCGAGCCATCGCCATAAAACAGACGCGCACCGACGACACCCGCACGGGGCTGCGACATCAGCGCGTCATAAAGCGCACGCGTCGCGCCGGGATGCGTGCGCGTATCGGAATTGAGCAAATACACGGCCTGAGGCAGTGTGTCGTCAGGCGCAGGGTCGTCGGTGTCGAAGCCCAGTTGACGCAGCGCGTGGTTATTGCCCCCTGCAAAGCCCAGATTCTCCTTGCAGGTGACCAGATGCGCCTGCGGAAACCGTTCCCGGATGGCGTCGGGCGAGCCGTCCGATGACGCGTTGTCTACGATCCACACCTGCGTCTGAGGGCCGTTTGCGTCGAGATCGGCATACAGCGTGCGCAGCGCGTCGAGCGTGAGATCGCGCGTGTTCCACGAGACGATGATAACGGCCAGTTCAGGGGGAGATGCGTTCATGAGTTTCGAGTCAGACCATGCGGCAGGGTTCGTGGCTGCCGCATGGTCTTGAGTGTGTGGGATTGGGCAGGGCTAGCCCGCAAAGGTCATATCCCAGTTGGCTTGATTGACGACCGCGCGGAACGCGCCAAAATCGCCTGCATCAACAGCGATGACAGCCGACGCGTCCAAAACCGTGTCCAGCAGGTCCCGACCGTCCCGGCTTTCAGCGTGCTCGCTGAGCGCGGCGACGATTTGCTCGCGCAGTTCGTTCGGCAGCACGCTGGACGGCGGAAACACCAATGCGTCATACGGAATCACGTTGGTATCGTAGCCGCTCCAGCTTGCGCCACGGGGCGGAGCCGGATCGCCTGCGGGCCGCAGAATGGTGAACGCGGCTTCAATTTGCTCGCGGCTGACGCCTGTCAGCGAGCTTTCCAGATCATCCAGCGCGTCGTCGTAGACGTCCGGCGGCAGTGCCGCCGCAGGGCAGTCGCCGTCGTAAATGGCACGGACGACATCTGCCGCGCTTTCATACTCGCGCGGGGCGGGCATATCGGTGAACGGATTGACACCCGCGCCCGTAAGCAGCAGGGTTGGATAAATCCAGGTGCTTAAATCGTCTTCGCCCGCGACGCGGCATATGGCCTGACCGCGCAGCGCATCTAACGCCGCCAGCCCAGCGCGTCCCACAAGCTCGACGGCTGTGCCTACCGCGGCACGCGTGCCCGTGCCGCGCACGATGCCCATTACAGGTTCAGCGCCACAGGCGCTTTCCGCGGCCATGACCGTGAAGGCACTCACCCACGCGGCGGTGGGGGAGGCGTCTTCCGTTTCCGAACATATGGCGCGCAGCGCTTCGGAATCGTTGTTAACGAAGGTGACAGAGACGGTCACTCCCAGCTCGCCCAGGAGCCACGTTTCCAGATCGTTCGCGGCGGCTGCCGTTTGCGTATCTCGATCGTCGATGGGGAGCACGAAGGCCAGAGTCAGCGGGCGATCTTCGCTGCCAAGCTGCGCGACCGGCGACACTTCGGGTAGAGGCGTTGCACGCGGCGTCGGTGAGACGGGAACCGCTGTGGTACGCCGTCCGACCGGCTCCTCGCTGCTGCTGCAAGCCGCAAGCGCCAGACTCAAGGCGAGACCGGCGACTGCGATATGTCGTGTAGAGAAAATTTGATGCGAAATGGTACACCTCCTGCCCGGGAACCGCGTTCGCCCTCATGCTACAGCAGGGCACGCATTGGGGCAAGATTACTCCGGTCGTGCCGCGATCAGTTCGCGCTGCCCGGACCGGGCGCGATTTTCACTTCGCGTGCGCCAACACGCGTCTGTAGGGTTTCCACGCGCTCGTGGATCAACCCCGCCCAGCAGTCCTGCGGGTTCACCGCCGGAACCAGCTCCGTGAGCCGCACCGCGCCCCAAACCTCTGCGCGCGCGCCGGGAAGCAGATAATAATAGGTCGCGTCCTGGGTTTCGTCGTATACGGCTTCAAGCTGATCCTTGGGCGCGATCGCCCACCGCCACGGGAAATCACTCAGCGCGGTGTCGCAGTTGATGCCCACGCGCCACGCACCGGGTTCGACGTAAGCGCCAATGGTGCTGTACTGCTGGTCGAAATCGTAGACCGTGCCGGGGAAGGGGCCAATGGTGCGGATAGGCGTGTCGCCATAATTCCACACCGTCAGCTTGAATACCAGCAGATCGCCCTGGACGACTTCGAGTGTCGTCAGGTCGGACATGACGCCTTCGGGCATCGGGATCATTGCCCCGGTCTCGTCGGCGGTGGTGTGCATCGCCTCGTCGTAGGGCTGCGTCTCGAAATACACGTCGGTTCCGGTCGTCTGGGCCACGATCTCGACCTGCGGCAATCCGCCGTCCTGAATCTCAAGCGTGCCCTGGCGCATGATGCGCTGTCCTTCTGCATCCTGCGCGACCGCATAGACGGTATAAACCCCGTCGGCGGGCGGCTCCATACCCTGATCTACGCCGCCGTCATAGTCGAACTCGTGGTTTCCCATGTCGCCCGGTTCGCGCCCCTGCTCGATTTCGTCAAGGTAGTAGCGCTGTCCGGCGTTGTCTTCGAGATAAACGCTGAGGTCGGCGGCTTTTTCGAGATAGACGTTGATGTCCACCCGGTCGCTGATGCCGTCCTGGTTGGGCGTGAAGATGCCGGGATTGATGCTGAAGCTCGAAATAACCGGCGGACGGCTGTCAGCATCAACAACATCCAGCGTGCCCGTGGCGCTGGCGGAGTCGTCATCGTTATGGGCATCGATCACCCAGGTGTAGCTGCCGTTGGGGATCAGTCGCGTCTGAATGTCGCCGGGGATATCTTCGCCGTCGAGCGTGTACCCGCCGACGATCCCGCTGAACAGCACGCTGTAATCGCCGGACGTGCGGCGCTCATTGTCACGGAAGGTATACCGGTCACCCGACTCGTTTTCGAGCGTGATGCTAACCTGCGCGGGACGTGCCAGAGAATAGGTGATCGTTGTCAGGTCGTCCACGCCATCAGCGTTAGGCGAGATCAGTGCCATCTCGAAGGCCGCATTGCTGAGCAAGGCGGTCGGTGGGCGCAGCACGACGTAACCAACGACGCCGACAACCGCCAGCGCGATGACGGCGATCACAACTGTGAGCAGTTTGGGAAAGTCCATCGTTCTCCTCTTGGGCGCGCCTGCGATTATGCCATGCCGACCGTAATTGTACCAGGGTCCAAACCGCACGGGACCGCCGTGAGGCAATCACCGTCTGTGCGGTGGTCAGGCTGAAACGGTTATCGTAAGTTAACCCTTGTAAGCTGTGTATTTTAACGGTAGTATGTGGGATATGTGGGATAATTAACGCGCCGAATGGCCTGTAATATCCCACCTGCTTTTGCTCGTCCTTTCCACAGCCTTATCGAGATGACCATGACGCAATCTTCTATCTATACCTTTGCCGAAGCACTTGAATATCTTTATAGCTTTATCAACTGGGAAGTCGAACGGCACGTCCGTTATGCCCCGGAAGTTATGACGCTCGATCGGCCACGTCGCGTCATGGAGGCGTTCGGCAACCCGCACGAACAGTACCCGATTCTGCACATCACGGGCACGAAGGGGAAGGGTTCGGTGGGGGCGATGGCCGCCTCGGCGCTCCAGGCCTCCGGCTTGAAGGCCGGGTTGTACTCGTCGCCTCACCTTCAGGACTTCCGCGAACGCTTCCGTATCAATAACATGCTGATCCCGGAAGACGAGTTCACACTGCTGGTAAACGACATGAAACCCGTGCTGGATACCATCCCCGACATCACGTGGTTTGAAGTGACCACGGCGCTGGCGTTCCTGTATTTCGCGCGGGAAAAAGTCGATGCGGCAGTGATCGAGGTGGGATTGGGTGGCCGCCTGGATGCGACCAACATCGTGACCCCGGTCGCGTCGGTGATCACCAGCATCAGCTACGATCATATGCACCTGCTCGGCAATTCCCTCGCTTCCATCGCGCGCGAGAAGGGCGGCATCATCAAACCGGGCGTGCCGGTTGTTTCCGCACCCCAGGCGCAGGAAGCGCTCGATGTGTTGGCCGAGATCGCAGAGGAACGGCACGCGCCGTTTGTATTGGTGGGGCGTGACTGGCTGTTCGACGCAGGCGATCTCTCGCCGTACTGCGAGCCGTTCCGTGCCGGGCGAGCGGGTGAGCCGCTGCATGGGTATGCGACAGCATTACCCGGCGAGCACCAAGCCCTGAACGCGACCGTAGCGCTGGCCGCGCTGGACGTGATGAAGCAGGCCGGTGTGGACGTCACGGAGGCGGGGATTCAGGCCGGGCTGGCCGGTGTGGATTGGCCGGGACGGCTGGAAATCGTCGAACAGAAACCGCTGCTGGTGCTGGACGCCGCACATAATGGCGAATCGGCACAGCGGCTGGCCGCGGCGCTGACCGGCACATTCTCTGAACGGCCCATCGCGTTTGTGTTTGGCGCGTCCGCCGATAAGGACGTCAGCGGCATGTTCGAACACCTGCTGCCGGTGGCGGACTTCCTGATCGTGTCTCAGGCCGTGCACCCGCGTGCGCTCGATCCGAACGAAATCAAGAATATCGCGCTGGCGAAGGGTTTTACGCACCCAATCGAGATTATTCCCGATACGCGCATCGCTCTGGATCGCGCGGCGGAGTTGGTTGGTCCCGGTGGCCTCATCTGCACCACCGGATCGCTGTTCATCATTGGGGAAGTGCGGTCGGTGTGTGGACTGCCCGCCGGGCATGTCCCGCGCGCAAACCGCGTACCGTGCGCCCCCATTTCACCAGAGCTTTAACTTGCGGCCTAGCTTCACGCAGTGCTGAAAGCATAGATCAATGCTCGGACACGGAATTAACGACTTCTACGCCATTCAAGACGCGGTTCCAGATGCCGACGGTTTGATCGAAGCGGCGGTGATTCCGCTCATCAACGTTGTGATCTTCCCGAACATGGTTGCGCCGCTGTTTGTCCAACGCGAGCAGGATCTGCTGGCAATTTCCGGCGCGCAGGCTGATGGCCGAACGGTGATTGGGATCGCACTGCGCGAGCCGGACCCGGAAACCATCACGCCTGAGGATCTGTTCGCTACCGGGACCGAAATGGCGCTGGGACGCACGCTGAATATGCCGCAAGGCGGCACGTCGGTGCTGGTCCAGGGACGGCGGCGCGTAGAAATAGTCGAGTTCGTGCAGACCGAGCCGTATATGCGCGTGCGCGCTCGCCCGATTGAAGTGGACGAAGACGCCGATCACGATAGCACGGCGCTGATGCGCGCGACCACAAATCTATTCCAGAAGTGCGTGCAACTTAACCCACGCGTGCCTGAAGAAGCCTATATCTACGCGCTCAACATCGAGGAACCGGGGTGGCTGGCGGACATGATCGTTTCCACGCTCGACCTGCCGCTGCCCGAGCGCCAGTCGCTCTTGGAACTCGTCGATCCGGTCGAGCGTTTGCGGCAGGTCAGCGCCCTGTTGGGGCGCGAGCTTGAAGTGTTGGAACTGGAAGAAAGCATCCAATCTCAGGTGCGCGATGAAGTGGATCGCGGGCAGCGCGAGATGTTCCTGCGCGAGCAAATGCGCGTCATCCAGAACGAGCTGGGCGAAGCGGATATCTACCAGCAGGAGATCAACGAGCTGCGTGACCGGATCGCGCAGGCTGGGCTGCCGGATGCGGCGCACGATAAGGCGGAAAAAGAACTCGCGCGGCTGGCGCTGGTCCCGCCGATGGCTCCCGAAGTCGGGATCATTCGCACCTACCTGGAATGGTTGGTGGATCTGCCGTGGAGTGCTGTCACCGAAGATAATCTCGACCTGAGCAACGCAGCGAAAGTGCTCGATGAGGAGCATTACGGGCTGCCCAAGGCGAAGGACCGGATTCTGGAGCATATTGCCGTGCGTAAGCTCGCGCCGGACAAGATGCGCAGCCCGATCCTGTGTTTTGTGGGCCCGCCCGGCACGGGCAAAACGTCGCTGGGCAAGAGCATCGCCAAGGCCCTGGGGCGCGAGTTCGTACGCGTCAGCCTGGGCGGGGTGCGCGACGAAGCCGAGATTCGCGGCCACCGTCGAACGTACATCGGCGCGCTGCCGGGGCGCATCCTGCAGACGATGCGTCGGGCAGGTACGGTTAACCCGGTGTTCATGCTGGACGAGATCGACAAGCTGGGCATGGACTTTCGCGGCGATCCGGCGGCGGCGCTGCTGGAAGTGCTCGATCCCGAACAGAACGCACAGTATTCGGATCATTATCTGGAAGTGGATTACGACCTGTCGAAAGTGTTTTTCATCACCACGGCCAACTATCTCGATCCGGTTCCGCCTGCGCTGCTGGACCGCATGGAGCTGATCGAGTTCCCCGGCTACGTGGAAGAGGAAAAACTGGAGATCGCCAAAGCGTACCTGATTCCGCGTCTGCTGGAGCAGCACGGGTTAGATGGGCGCGGACTTCACTTCGATGACGAGACGATTCGCCTGATCAGCCGCGAGTACACCTACGAAGCGGGCGTGCGCAACCTGGAACGCGAGATCGCCCAGGTGTGCCGCAAGCTGGCGCGGCGCGTGGCCGAAGAGAAGACTATCCCGAAGCGCATCGTGCCTGCCAGCCTGACGCGTTATCTCGGTCCGCCGGAGTTCATCCTGCCGTTGGCGGAAGAAGAAGACGAGATCGGCGTGGCGACCGGGCTGGCCTGGACGGAAGCGGGCGGCGACATCATGGCGATCGAAGTGTCGCTGATGCCGGGGAAAGGCACGCTGCAATTGACCGGGCAGTTGGGCGAAGTCATGCAGGAGTCGGCCCAGGCTGCACTGAGTTATACCCGCGCGCTGGCGGGGCAGTGGGATATTGATCCGGACGAATTCGACCGTGTGGATATCCACGTGCATCTGCCGGAAGGCGCCATTCCCAAAGACGGCCCTTCGGCGGGTATCACCCTGGCGACGGCGATGATCTCGGCGTTCACGCAGCGGCCTATCCGGCGCGACGTCGCCATGACGGGCGAAATCACCCTGCGGGGACGTATCCTGCCGATCGGCGGCGTGCGCGAGAAATTACTGGCTGCGCGGCGTGCCGGGGTGAAGACCGTTTTGCTGCCCAAACGGAACGAAAAAGATCTGGCGGATATTCCCAAGCGCACGCTGCGCGGGTTGACGATTGTGCTGGTGGATCGGATGGATGATGTACTGGCGCAAGCGCTGCTGCCAGCAGTGTACTAGCGCCTGCAGCACGGAGCATTTCGGACGGGGGGCTTGTAATGCAGGAGCAGGAAATTCTCGATCTGCTGGAGAATGGCCGCTCGGAAACGGTCGAGTGGCTGCCAGGGCGCGCGCCAGTCGAGGAGATCGCCACGACGATGGCGGCGATGGCGAACGCTCGTGGCGGCACCCTGGTGCTGGGCGTTACGGTGCGTACCAACAAGCCGGGCGGCATCGACGATCCTGAAGCGATGTCTGACCGCGTCCTGGCTGCTGCCCTGGCGATCCAGCCGCCGCTGATCATCCCGCTCCCCGATGTAATCAAGGTCAAAGACGTGGTGATGATGGCTATCCAGGTCCCGCGCGGGATGCCGCACGTGTACGCCGTCGATGGGCGCTATCTGACGCGTGTGGGCGAAAAGAACGAGCCGCTGGCCCCACTGCACATGCGCCGCCTGTTGTTCGAGCGAGGCGACGTATCGTTCGAGTCGCTGCCCGTGCGCGGCGCACGCAAAGAAGACCTGGACTGGGATCAGGTCGTGATGTATACGTCCAAGCTGACCGGCATGGGCGGGATCTCGCCGGAGTTGGTGCTGATCAAACGCGGCTGCCTGGTCAGGCAGGAAGGCAAGCTCTATCCGACCAACGCGGGTATGCTGCTGTTTGGGCGCGATCCGCAGCAGTTCTTGCGCGGCTCCGAGATTACGGCGGCGCGGTTCGCAGGCAAGGAAATGGGCGACGTCTTCTTGCGGCAGGATATCAACGGCCCGCTGCCGCAGCAGATCCGGCGGGTAGAGACGTTCCTGATCGACAGTATGCGCAAAGGGGTGCAGCTCAGCGGGAATATGGCGCGCTCGGAAGAATTTGAGTATCCGCTGCAAGCCGTTCGTGAGCTGGTGGTAAATGCCGTTGCGCACCGGGATTACAGTATTCAGGGCGATGGTATCCGGCTCTACCTGTTCAGCGACCGGCTTGAAATCACCAGCCCCGGCGGGCTGCCTGGGCCGGTGACGGTGGACAACATCGTGGATGAGCGGTTCTCGCGCAATACGGCTATCGTGCAGGTGCTGTCGGATATGGGGTTCATCGAGCGTCTGGGCTATGGCGTGGATCGCGTGCTGGCGCTGGTCAACGAGCACCGGCTGCCGCGACCTGTTTTCACGGAAACAGCGGGCGGTTTTCGAGTCAGCCTGTATAATCGTCCCGAAGCGGCAGAGGATGCACCCGCCGAGCCGCAGCTTTTTGGGGGCGTTTTCCGTGGACAGCCGATCAACCGGCGGCAGGAATATGCCCTGGACTTCCTGATCAATCAGAAAAACCCACGGATTACCAACAAAGATTTACAGGAACTTTGCCCGGACGTGCATTCCGAAACGCTCCGGCGAGATTTTGCGGATCTGGTAAGTCGTGGCATTCTCGTGAAGATGGGTGAGAAGCGGGGATCGTACTACGTCTTGAAGCGCCACCCCTGACGCCCAGTGACGTCGCGGTGCAGCGGCACCGCGCCTGCGTGGACCGAGTGAAAGCGCCTTAATTTGCCAATGCTTACGCGTATCAACCGTCAATCGTGGATCGTCCTGGTTCTCCTCGCGGTCATCCTTGCCGCCTGTAATTTTGCAGTCGGCACGCCTACACCGGAGCCAACCGCGACTTCGACGGAGACCTATACGCCGAGTCCTGAACCGACCGCGACGGCCTCTCCGACCACGACACCGAGTCCTGAGCCGACCGTGACGCCAACGGCCACGCTGACGCCGAGTATCACGCCGACCGCCTCGGCGACGCCGATGGCGACGGCCATGTTTACCAATGATCAATGGACGAGCTTTTCAGTCGATCCGGCGCTGGCAGGTGGCATCGACAGCGCATGGTTCGCGTTCATCAATGCCAACGAGCGCGCCAGCACGGAAAATATGCTGACGCCGGTGCCGTCGTCCGATACGGAAACCGTGTATCTGGTCAATCCGTCGACGGGCGATCGCGTCAGGATCATGGATTTGCCCTATTCGACAGGTGACCGGGTGTACTGGTCGCCGGACGGCATGAAAATGTTGTACTTCCTGGAGCCGTCGATCTCCAGCAGCGGCGTGCAGGTCGGCGGCCTGTATTTGTTGAATATGCGTTTAGGAATCAGCCTGCGCGTGTTGGATATTTCCACACTCAGCCCGCGCGGCATCCCGGAGCACCGGCCCGTCTGGTCGCCGGATAGCACGCAGTTTGCGATCGCGCTGCCGACCGATTATGACGTGGACATTTTTGTCATTTCGGAAGACGGATCTTCGTTCCGCAATGTGACGTCGAGCGGTGCGTTTGACCTGTGGCCCGCATGGTCGCCGGACGGTCGAACGCTGGCGCTCGTGTCGGATCGGGGTACCTGCCCAAGCTGGATCCCTGGGGACGAGGATTCGTGCGCGGCCATCGACGCAACCGCCCCACTCAGCGGGCGGCTGTTCACCGTGGAGTTGGAGAGCGGCCAGCTTGAACAGGTCTCCGAAGTCGCGGTGGATGGACCTCCAACGTGGATTACGAATTCACAGGTGGCTTTTTCTACCGGTGTAGCCGATGTGTTCGCCAGCGAGAGCCACGTGTTTCTGGCGGACGTGACATCAGGCACGGTGCGCCAGATTTCCAGCGGGGATCAGTCGGTCAATCTTGCTCCCGCATGGGCACCCGGCGCAACCGGCGTGGTGTATTACGAGGCGAACGATCCGGGGCAGGTGATCCTGCGCGACCGACAGGGGAACCGGATTGCGTCGCTGGATGATTACACCTTCCCACGGTACGGATTCTCGGCATCCTGGTCACCGGATGGCCGCTACGTGGCTATCGGCGGGCATAACGGCCAGTGCCCCTACGGTCTGATCGTCGCAGGCGAGAATTTGCAAATCGTATATGGCCCGACACAGGCCCCGCGCGTATGTGATCCCTCCTATTCACCGGACGGACGGTGGCTGGCGTTTGCGGGTATCACGTATGTGGCCGGAGTCGATGACGGGCGACTTGACGTTTACATCGGGCAGCCTAATGGTTACAGCGCGCAGAACCAGACGGGCAGCCTGAGGGGAGAAATTCGATTGCTGGGATGGATCGGTCCGAAAGTCAGCTAAAACAACAGTGACAACAGCGCACTCAAAAGGGGGATACGGTGACAGCACGCACGGCACTCGTCACAGATAGCACTAGCGACCTGTCGCACGATCTGGCAGCTGAAAAGCACATTCATGTTGTGCCACTGTATGTACTGTGGGGCGAAGAAACAATGCGCGACGGCGTCGATCTGGAGACGCCCGATTTCTACCGCATGCTGGAAGCATCGGAAGAAATCCCAAAAACGTCGCAGGCATCCCCTCAGGATTTCGTGGATGCGTTTATTGCAGCCCGCGAGACTGAAAACGCCGATGAGGTGGTGTGTGCGCTGATCTCAGAGCAGCTCAGCGGCACCTATGCATCTGCGATTCAAGCCAAGTCGATGGTCGATTTTCCGGTTCATGTTATCGATACGCAGCAGACGACATGGGCATTAGGCCATGCGATGCTGTCTGGCGCGGAAGCGCGCGACGGTGGCGCGTCCCCGGAGGAGATCGCAGACGTCATCCGGCAGGTGGCAATGCGGCAGCGTATCCTGTTTACGGTGGAAAACCTGGAATACCTGCGGCGCGGCGGGCGAATCGGCAACGCGCGCCTGCTGATCGGCACGGCGTTGAACATCAAGCCGGTGCTTCAACTGAAAGACGGCGTTGTCGCGTCGGTGGATAATGTGCGTGCGCGCCGCCGTGCAATGGATCGTATTTTGGCGGAGGCGGAGGCATTTGCGGGCGAGCATCCCATGACCCGAGTGGCGGTCATTCATGGCAATGCCGAAAGCGAAGCGCAGTTTCTACTAGGAGAAGTGAAGCGGCGTTTTGCGCCGGATGATCTCCGTATCGGCTATGCGTGCATGGCGATCGGCGTGCATACTGGCCCCGGTGTGTTGGGATTGATCGTAGAGCGTGGCCTGTTGGATTAGTGGGATAACCATTTCCCACACAAAACAACATTCCATGCTGTCTCTGGTGGGTTTTATCACTATCGCCGGATAAATAGAATGGTTAACTATCCAACATATCCCACAAAACCCACATTCTTGTGGGATATGTTGGAATTCCGTTTGGGAAATGTGGGTTAACCTGTGTGATTCGCTATTCACTACCTTCTTGAATCAAGTTTACCTGAAGCTTTTCCAACACCTCCAGCAAGTTTCCCTGCCATATGACATCTTCCAGCGTTTCCTGGGGCAGCCAGACTGCCGTCCGGCTGACTCGCACATTGTGGCCTAGCTCTAGTTGCAGCGCAGGGCGATCGACGCCCGCCAGATAAGGCAGGCGAATGCTGATCTGCCCGTTCTCGCTGGCGATGGCGGTTACGTTAGAGTGCTGCGCCAGCAGCTTGACGCGCATCTGGAACAGTAAATTCTGGACGGTGCGGGGCAGAGGGCCGAACCGGTCAGTCAGCTCCGTCTGCATGTCATTAACCGCGGCCATATCCCGCAGTTCGGCCAGCCGCCGGTACAACTGGATGCGCAGGGCGGCCTCTGGGATGTAGTTGGTGGGGATATAAGCCGGGATAGGCAGGTCGATGGTGACCGTCGGGGTCGAAATCGGGAGCTGCGGCGCTTCACCTTCGCCCTTGAGGTGGCGCACTGCCTGGGCCAATAACTGCGTGTAGAGGTGGAATCCCACCGCTGCGATGTGACCGCTCTGGCGCGTGCCAAGCAGGTCGCCTGCACCGCGAATTTCCAGGTCGCGCATGGCGATGTTCATCGCTGCACCGAGTTCCGTCTGCTCCCCGATCGTGTCGAGGCGCGCACGCGCCTCCGGCGTCAGGCGGTTGGTGCGCGGGTGGAAAAAGTAGGCATACGCCTGATTCGCACCGCGCCCAACGCGCCCGCGAAGCTGGTAAAGCTGGGCCAGCCCGAACCAGTCGGCACGGTCCACGATCAGGGTATTGGCATTGGGGATATCCAGCCCACTTTCGATGATCGATGTCGAGAGCAGCACATCGTAGTCACCGCGCGCAAACGCCGTCATCACTTCTTCGAGCCGGTCCTCATCCATTTGCCCATGCCCGATGACCACACTCGCTTCGGGCACAACACGCGACAGGCGCGCGGCAATACCCTGAATCGTCTGGACGCGGTTGTGCACGAAAAACACCTGCCCGCCGCGATCGACTTCGCGCAGGACGGCTTGGCGTATAACTTTGTCATCGTAGACGCCCACCTGCGTGATGATCGGCAGGCGCTCTTCGGGCGGGGTCTGGATCATGCTGATGTCACGGATGCCGGTCAGGCTCATATACAACGTGCGCGGAATGGGCGTGGCAGTCAGAGTGAGCACGTCTACTTCGGTGCGCAGCTCTTTGAACTGCTCCTTGTGCGTCACACCAAAGCGCTGTTCCTCGTCGATGATCAGCAGGCCCAGGTTCTTGAGCTTGACGTCTGGTTGGAGCAGACGGTGCGTGCCGATGATGATATCGACCTGACCCTCAGCCAGATCGTAGATGATCTTGCGCTGCTCAGCAGGGCTGCGGAAACGGGACAGCATCTCTACTTTGACGGGGAAGGGCAGCCGCCGCCGCGAGAAATTGTTGAAGTGCTGCTGGGCGAGTACGGTTGTGGGGACCAGGATGGCGACCTGTTTGCCATCCATCACGGCCTTAAATGCCGCACGCAGCGCGACTTCCGTTTTCCCATATCCCACATCACCGCAGATCAGGCGGTCCATCGGCTGTGGGCGCTCCATGTCGGCTTTCACTTCGTCCAGCGCGCGCAGCTGGTCGGACGTCTCGATATAGGGGAACGATGCCTCAAGCTCGGCCTGCCAGGGTGTATCGGCACTGAACGCGTAGCCCTGAACGTTCTCGCGCGTGGCATACAACTCCAGCAGTTCGCGGGCAACTTCCTGCACGGCAGCCTGGGTGCTGGCTTTGGTGCGGGACCAGTCTTGCGAACCCAGCCGGTTAAGCTGGGGCGGGCGTTCATCCGCGCCCACGTAGCGGGACAGCCGGTCGGCCTGATGGATGGGCACGTAAAGCAGGTCGCTGCCTGAATATTCGATGACGAGGTACTCGCGTTCAGTCTCGTCGATTTGGCGTTTTCGCAGCCCGGCAAAGCGACCGATGCCGTATTCGACATGCACCACGAAGTCACCCACTTGCAGATCGGCAAAGTGTGATTCGGGCGGCAGGGCGCGCGGCTGCATGCGGCGGCGCGGCTCGGGACGCTTCCAGCCGAAGATCTCGGCGTCGGTCAGGAGATGCAGTTCGGTGTGGTCGCCGCGCAGCACCCATCCTTCGCCTAGAGAGCCTTCCACAAAGGTCAGGTATCCCAGATCGCCGGGACTTTCTATCACGGTCACCGGATGAACATAATCTTCCTGTTCGCCCCATAGTTCCGCCAGCCGCTGTGCCTGCTGGGTGACGATCACGACCGGGCGCGTTTCGTCGTACAGGCCGACCAGATCGTCAAGTACGGATCGAAGCTGCCCGCCGTAGCGCTGCCCCGGTGCGAACAGGTCTCCCAACGCGGGCGTCGTATCACCGGGAATTTCGTAGTTCGTGCCGAGGTGGAGCGTCTGCCGCGTCGAGATTTCGTCCTGAAGCTCGGCCCAGGTGAAGTAGGGCAGCGGGAAATCGGGCGGAAGCTGGTTGGAAGACACCTTGTCTTCGCGGTTAGCAAGCGCCTGCTCTTCCATCTCGGCCATTGTGTCGCCCAGGCTGCCCCAATCGTCCATGACGATCAGCGCGTCGTCCGGGGCATAACTGAGCAGGCTGGCCGGGTACGAATAGAAGTAGGGCAGGTAGAATTCGCTCTGCGGGAAGGCAACGCCATTCGCCAGCGGTTCGGCGTCCGGCTGCATCGACGTGACATCCTCGGTGGGATCGGGCTGCGACACGAACCAGTCATGCAGGCGTTCGGCGACCGACAGCGAAAAACGCGGCAGGGCTTCGCGGGCCGGTGTGACGACGATCTGATCGATGGTGTCCATCGATCGCTGCGTAGACGGGCTGAACGTGCGCAGACTTTCGATCTCGTCCCCGAAAAACTCGATGCGCACGGGCACATCGGCGGAGGCAGGGAAGATGTCGAGAATGCCGCCCCGGCGGCTGAATGTGCCCGGCTCCACCACAATCGAGGCGGGCATATATCCCACCTGGAGCCACGTACGCAGCAGCTTGTCGGGATCGCTGATCGCGCCGACTTTGAGCGCGCGCGATCCAGACCGGAACTCGCGTACGGGCAGTGTCTTCTGCATGAGCGCGTAGGCGGACGCGACGACTACCGCTGGCGCGTTCGACTGCACCGGCGTGCCGATGGGCGGCGCAAGACGGGCCAGGGTGTTCAGGCGGCTGCGGATAGTCGTGGCGGTCCAGGGTGAGCGCTCGTAGAAGCTGGCGCTTGGCTCAGCGAACCGCTCCACGGACCGGTCCGGCATCCAGACCGGAAGCTGCTCAGCTAGGTTGTGTGCGCGATCGACCCGGCCTGCCAGGAACATGATCGGGCAATTGAGGTCTTCCGCCAGCGCCGCAGCGACGAACGGGCGGGCTGCCCGCATCAGCCGCTGATCGACAGTGGGGCGATTCGCGCGCAGGTCGTCCAATAACTGCCGGTATATGCTGCTCTGACGCAGCAGCTCCAACAGCCCATTGAGATGCATAGAGTCGTGATCCGTTCTACTGTAGACTTGGTCCGGTAGATGGGGTGGGTGAGGCGTGCGGTTTGGCGGGCGTGTCGTTCTGATCCGGCTCGTTCACCGATCCGTTGAAGTGATTCATGGCCGCATCGAGTCCGCTGACCAGCCATGTTTCGACCGCTTCATTGACGCGCGCGATCGCAAGCTGAAGCGTCGCGGTTTCTTCGCCATCAAATGGGCGCAGGACGTACGCCGCCGGGTCCATCCGGTTGGGCGGACGCCCGATCCCAAACCGGATACGAGGAAAGTCCTGTGTGCCCAGCCGCTGGATGATGTCGGTCAGCCCACGATGCCCGCCCGCTCCGCCTTTGTGGCGGATGCGCAGCGTGCCGAAGGGCAGGTCCAGGTCATCGAATATGACCAGCAGGCGTGATGGCGGGATCTTATAGAACGCCATCAGCCCCTGTGCTGCGCTGCCGCTCAGATTCATATAGGTCTGGGGTTTCGCCAGCAGGACACGCCGCCCCGCGATTGTGCCGTCGGCGATCTTGGCATGGGAGCGCTTTTTCGGCTCAAACGCAATGTGATGTGCCTGTGCCAACGCATCAACGCAGCGAAAGCCGACGTTATGCCGGGTGTTGTCGTATTCTTTGCCGGGGTTGCCCAGGCCGACGATCAAGTAACGCTCGGTCATCGTGTAGTCGTATTGCCTTTGTAGTCTCGAAAGGACGGAAATGGTTCAGTATGGTCTGTGGGAGGAATCCCGCTGAGGCCATGCCGGGTCCTGAACGGACGAACGAAAGCGCCTGTGCAGGACAGCATAGAGCAGTACTAGCATGAACACTCCGCCGCCAATGATCGCGCCGGTGCAAAAAGCGTCTTGTACGCGCCCGACATTGACGGTGGTTTTAGCCTGCGGCTCGTTATCGTCCAGCAGACTTGGGGCGGCGGCCTGCCCGTTTTCCACGACGATTCCGGCAGCGCCCCCATCATTCGGATTATTGCTTGGCGGCTGTTCTACCGGCGACGTGGGCGAAGGACCGGGCGTGATCGCCAGCGGCGTCGCTGCCAGCCCGCTGCCCGGCACCGTTGGAACCGGCGTAGGCGCGCTGTTGATGACGCGCAGCCCACGCACGACGTACTCGCCGATGTCCCCGGTTGTCAGCGTGACGCTCAAGCGAAGCTGGTACGTGCCATCGGGAACAAGGTTGGTGTTCCAGGCTCCCAGCACGCCGTTATCGACCTGCTGCGTGACGCGCTCCTGAACCGGGATCCACTGCTCGGCAGGGTCACTCAGATCATCGTATTCCAGTGTGTAGCTGGCAAATGCGCCAGAATGACGGGCGCTGCCGCTGATGCTCACCATGCCGAACAACTGCTGTCCGTCGGTGGGGGAGGTGATGACCGCCGTCAGCTCACCGTCCGGCGACTGGGCACGAGCGTTCCGCCCGCTACCCCACAGCGTGCCTAACGAGATGATCACGGCAATGGCATAAATTGTCCGCCGCTTCATGAGGCGCCTCTCTACCCACCTGAGCGCAACGCAATCGGCTAAGTTTACCCAGCGCCGGAGCGTCCTGCAAGCGTGGAAGCGCGCATTTTATAGGGTGGAGTTTCGTAGAAATTCATTAATTTTTTATCTAATTGAATTGACAGAACACGCGGTCTATGGCATAATCTCGCTATCGATCAACCCGGTTGGTCGATCCCAAAACTGCCATCCCAAAAAGAAGGAGGTGGTGTCGATGTATGATAGTAGTAGCACGTATGGCGCTGTGACACCCCTCCTCTCGGTTGAGAGCTAGTGTCACAGCGCCAGCAAAGTTCGTGAAAAGACCCCGACTCGTCGGGGTTTTTTCATTTCTGGGCCCTCAACGGCCTGAATCGGCCCCAGAAGGGCGATTGTTAACCGGTAACAGGATGCTATTCCTCACTTTTTTGACCTCCAAACCTAAACTCTAGGTCTATTCACCCTTTGCGCTGTGGTCCTAAATTTGCGAACGGGGTAGAATTTAGCCCGTGATTTGGCCCGCCCTAACCTAGTCTGCTTAGGCCGGTGATTAGGAGCATTTCTGCTTCGTCGTAACACCCTAATTAAATATGGGCGTCTGTTTTTTTGGCTAAATCATGCCTGCTGGTCGTCGCAGGTCGTTCTTAGACCTACATCTTTTTTTAATATAGGAGGGGCATCGTTCACCATGTTCCAAATGGATATCAAAGCCTTCGAGCAAGTCATGATGTTCATCGTGCTTGCGATCGCTGTCGTAGCCTTAGCCTACGCCTTTTGGTTACGCAACTTCATTATGTCGTCCGACAAGGGCAACTCCGAGATGCAGCGCATCTGGGGGTACATCCGTGACGGTGCGAACGCTTATCTCCGTACGCAGCTGAAGACGGTTGCCGTGCTGATCGTCGTGCTGACGGTGGCGATGTTCCTCAGCGTGTTTGTGGTTAAGCCAACCCCCGAAGCTCGCGCATTCTTCGATAACGACGAAGACAAAGCCCGTATCGTGATCGCGATCGCTCGCGCGCTCGCGTTCGTCATGGGCTCGACCTTCTCCGCGATGGTCGGCTTCTTTGGCATGAATATGGCCGTGCAGGGCAACGTGCGCGTGGCCGCTGCTGCCGAAAAGGGTGGTTACCAGGAAGCCCTGAAGATCGCTTATCGTTCCGGCACGATCACGGGCATGCTGACCGACGGCCTGGGCCTGCTGGGGGGCACGACGATCTTCATCATCTTCGGTGAAGCTTCGCCGGATGTGCTGTTGGGCTTCGGTTTCGGCGGTACGCTGCTGGCGTTGTTCATGCGCGTGGGTGGCGGTATCTATACCAAGGCGGCTGACGTTGGTGCAGACCTCGTCGGCAAGGTCGAAGCGGGGATGGAAGAAGACGATCCTCGTAACGCTGCTGTGATCGCTGACCTCGTCGGTGACAACGTGGGTGACTGTGCCGGTATGGCTGCGGACATCTTCGAGTCCTACGAAGTGACGATCGTTTCCAGCCTGATCCTCGGCCTCGCGCTGACCGCCATCAACGGCGAACTGTACTGGATCGTGCTGCCGCTGCTGGTCCGTGGTATCGGCGTGGTGAGCTCGATTGTCGGTACGTACGCGGTGTCCCTGTGGCACGTAGACGACGCCGAAGAGGCGATGTTCAAGAGCTATGAAGTGTCGAGCTTCATCACCATTACTGCGACCTTCCTGCTCGCGTGGCTGTATGCGGGCCAGCTTTCCCTGGCGACCCTGGTGGCCGTCGGTGTGGCTCTGGCCGTGGTGTTCAACCCGCTGACCTCTTACGCAACCAGCGCCAAGAGTGAGCGCGTGAAGACTATCGCTGCGTCTACGCGTTATGGCCCGGCCTCGGTGATCCTCGAAGGTCTGTCGCTGGGTTATCTGTCGAGCGTGTGGGCGCTGTTCGTGATCGTTGCAAGCCTGACCGCTTCGATCCTGGTCTACAGCTTTGACTTCCCGGACAAGTACGAAATCTTCGTCGTGCTCGGTGGCGCAATCCTCTCGGTCGTATGGATCATTCGCCGCCAGCAGCAGGGTCACCTGATTGAAGGCCTGTTCTCTGCGCTGTGGATTATGGTGGCGGCGCTGTTCGTCGTCAGCATGCACGAAGTTCCGGAAATTCACCGCTACAACTACATCCTGTTCGGCATCACGCTGATCGGCGTTGGTATGCTCTCGCACACCGGCAACAACGTCAGCATGGACTCCTTCGGCCCGATTTCTGACAACGCTAACGGTATCGGCGAGTTGGCGGGCATGGGGCCGGAAGCGCGCCAGATCATGGCCGATCTCGACGCGGCGGGTAACACGACCAAGGCTATCACCAAGGGTGTGGCGATTGGCTCGGCGGTTATCGCTGCGGTGTCGCTGTTCGGCAGCTTCTTCGCTGACATTCAGCGTGTGAAGCCGGACTTCGAAGAAGTGATCAACCTGGCGAATCCGACTGTGTTCGTCGGCCTGCTCATCGGCGGTTCGCTGCCGCTGCTGTTTAGCGGCCTGCTAATCAAGGCTGTGAACCGCGCTGCGGGCCTGATCATGGCCGAAGTTCGCCGCCAATTGCGTGACCCGAAGATCCTAGACCGCACCAAGACCCCGGACTACGCCAAGGCCGTGACCATCTCCACGCAGTCCGCACAGCGCGAGCTGGTTCCGCTGGGCGTGATCGCCGTGCTGGCCCCGATTGCTGTGGGTCTGCTGTTGAAGGAACAGGCATTGGGCGGCTTCCTGGCGGGCGTGATCGTCTCCGGGCAGCTTCTGGCCGTGTTCATGTCGAATGCGGGCGGCGCCTGGGACAATGCCAAGAAGTACGTTGAAGACGGCAACTATGGCGGCAAGAACAGCGAGAATCACAAGGCGAGCGTCGTGGGTGACACGGTCGGTGACCCGCTGAAGGACACCGCTGGCCCTGCACTGAACCCGATGATCAAAGTCATGAACCTCGTTTCAACCATCATGGCCCCGATTATCGTCCAGTACGATGGCTACAGCATCGGTGTGATCATCGCGGCGGCGTTGGCCGTGGCTGCTATCGTGTACGCGGTTCGCCAGAGCGACCGCCGCATCGAAATCGCAGACGACGCGGCCTCCGAGCGTATCACCACGGCAGTCAGCGCGAGCGACTAACTCTGACTGTTTGACCAACTGAAAGCGTTACTGCTGCGGCCCATTCCGGTATGTGCGGGAATGGGCCGTATTGTTTGCATAAGGGAGGGTGCAAGCGGGACTTTCGGTCGATTTCCGGCTGGGCGGAGCCATTCTATAATGGGGGCCATCTTGTTCGCTGCCGGGTAGAAAGAAGTGTTATGCCTACCGCCTACGCTACGGCCAGCTGCTTCGCGCTGCACGATAGGCCCGACCATCCCGAAAACGCCCGCCGGTTATTCGCCGCACAGCAAGGGCTGCTCGATGCCGGATTGAATGAGCGTCTGGCGGAGGTGGATGCGCTGCCGGTAAGCGACGACCTTCTGCTTGCTGCTCATGCGGGGGCGTATTTGCACCGGCTTGGCCAGCTTGCCCAGGGCCGCAATTCGATGCTTGGGCCGGATACGTATGTGACGCCGGAGTCTTACGACGTGGCGCGAACAGCGGTCGGCAGCGTCGTCGGGGCGGTTCATGCCGTGCTGGAAGGCCGGGCCGCAAATGCGCTTGCGGCAGTTCGTCCGCCCGGTCACCACGCGACGCCGACACAGGCGATGGGATTCTGCCTGTTGAATAACATCGCGCTAGGCGCGTGTTATGCCCGGCGCGAATTCGATCTTGAACGCGTCTTGATCGTGGATTACGACGTGCATCACGGGAATGGAACGCAAGATATTTTTTACGACGATCCATCCGTGCTGTTCGTCTCGACCCACCAGTGGCCGCTGTACCCTGGAACCGGGGCGATTGCCGATGTGGGATCCGCGTTAGGGCGGGGGATGACGATCAACGTGCCGCTGCCGCCCGGTACCGGTGATCGCGGCTACGCGGCTGTTTTCGAGCGCATTGTCTGGCCCGCGGCAGAGCGTTTTCAACCGGAACTGATTCTGGTATCCGCCGGGTTTGATGCTCATTGGGATGATCCACTGGCGCAAATGGGATTGTCTCTGGCAGGGTACAGCCACCTCACACGCGAGCTGATTCGCATGGCACAGACGTTGTGCAATGGGCGGATCGTGTTCGTTTTGGAAGGAGGCTATAATTTAATTGTACTGCGATACGCGTGGGCAGACGTTGCGCGCGCGCTGCTAGGCGACGATGAGAGCGCCGATCCGTTGGGGGCTGGGCCTCGCGGCGAACCAGATATTGCATCGGTACTGGCACGGGTGACGACCGTTCACCAACTGGATTAAGGCTGCCGCACCGGTTTTGCTCATCTGTTCTTACTATTGCATAATTGGTAAATGCTGCGCCTGAGTATTGCGAAATGGGTCGGTCATGGCGAACACCGTAACACTTCAAGCCTATCTGCAAGAACTTAATTTCATGCTAGACAATGACGCGCCTACCGAGGTGGTTAGCCATTGCCGGTATATTCTGCAGCATTTCCCGAAGAACGTGGCCGTATATCGCCTTTTGGGGCAGGCGCTGCTGCAAAAGGGCCAGAACGAAGTCCAGCCGCAGCTTCTTGAGGAAGCTGCTGAAATCTTCCGGCGGGTCCTCAGCGCGCAGCCTGATGATTACGTGGCGCAGATCGGGTTGGGCGAAATCGCTGAGCAGCGCGGCGCTTTGGACGACGCGATCTGGTACTTCGAACGCGCGGCTGAGCAGACTCCCGGAAATAACGTGCTGCAAGACACCATCCGGCAGTTGTACGAAAAGCGCGGCGTACAGCGCAGCACCGAAGAAAAGCTCCCGCTGACGCGTGTCACGCTCGTCCGGCAGTATTTGAAAGCGGGCGCGCACGATCAAGCGTTGAGCGAAATTCGCGGGGCACTGGCAGACACGCCCGATCGTCTCGATCTGCGTATGCTGGAAGCGGAAGCGTTGTGGGAAAGCGGGCGCTGGACCGAGGCGGGTGAGGCGGCGGCAGCGGTTTTGCATGACTGCCCGGACTGCCTGTCCGCGAACCGTATCATGGCGGGCATGTGGCTCAAATACAAGCGCCCAACCGATGCGCAACCGTTCCTGGCGCGGTTGGAGTCGCTCGATCCGCTGGCTGCCGCACGCGTATTAAAGGCGGATGGAGAGGTTGCGGATGTCGTCGCGCTGCCCCGGCTGGACTATACCAGCAAAGCTGCCGCATCGCTGACTTCGGAAATGCCTGAATGGGTGCAGGATCTGGGCGAGACGGACCAGTATACGAATCCGTTCGAGGCCCCGCCGATCGAGCCGCCAGCGCCTAGTATGCCTGCTTTCCACGAAGAACCGCCCTCGGCGGGGGTTCCTGATTGGGCTGCAATGTTTGCCGGGGCTGAACCGGAGCCTGAACCTGCATGGCCGCAGGCACAAGACATGGGTGCTCCGCGCGAGGATATGGGCTCCTCACTGCCGGAAGATCTTTGGGATGCGCCTTTTCCCTCGACGCCTTCCTCGCCTGCCTCACCGTCGGCGCCCGCTCCGCTGGCAGATGTGCCGGACTGGTTTGCCGAAGCGATTCATGAACAGGCTGCACCTGAAGAACCCTTTGGTGCGGCTCAATGGCCCGGCCCGGATACCCTGAGGGCCGATGACTATTCTGAGGCGCAGTGGGACGCGGGCAGTGAGCAAGCGCCGGAATTCGACAGCTTTTTTGAAAATCTCTCGGCTGCTCGGAGCGAGCCGGGCGAGTTCGGCGGCGTAATGGAGTCAGATCTGTTCAGTTCTGGCGGCAGCAGTGACACAAGTGAAGATCCGTTTGGTTCCGCACCTGCTGGCGACAGCGGCTACGCGCTGGACTGGATGAACGATCTGGGTGCGCCTGCGGCTGAACCAGCCCCCGCACCAGAACCTGAGCCGGATTTCACGACGCCCGATCTGCCGTCCTGGGATTCGCTTGCTGAACCGGCTGCGCCCGCACCGGCGGACGACTGGCTTGCCAACTATTCGGCGGAGACTGAAGAAGAACCGGAAGCTGAACCGGAACCCGATTTGAGCGAAAACGACTGGCTCTCGGTTCTCGAAACGCGTGCCACGGCGGGCACGGAGCACGACGTGGTTCCCGCTGAAACGCCTGAAGAAGATGACTCGTTGAGTGAAGAAGACTGGATTACGCGCCTGTCCACCGGGCCGCTGGACAGCCAGTCTCTACCCGAATCGACCCAGGATCAACTCGATTTGCTGGGCGATCTGAACTTTGCGGCGGACGAGGAAATCAGCAGCTCGGCGGTTGAGCCGGAACTGCCCGAACCGGAGACATCTGCGAAGCCAACGATCACCGAGGAAGAACTGGCAATGCTGCGGCGGGCGTCGATGCCGCCACCAGAGCTTGATCCCAACGCGCCGTTTGTACCCGAGGATGTAGAGGCCGTGCCCGCGGAGGAGATCCCGTCGTGGATGCAGCCTCTTGAGCCTGAGGAACCTGCTGCCGAAACCCCCATGCAGTCACCGGAGGGTAAAGCCTGGGGGCAAATTGACGCGGCCAGTTTCGCAGAAATGCTCGATACCGAGGCGGCACAACTCTCCGATGAAGAGATCCAGTCCGCGTTTATGCCCATGGAACAGCCAGGCGATGCGTCCGACATGTTCAACTGGTTGGGGAATAACTCGACAGAAGAATCGGATGAAGCCGCTTCAGATCTAATGGGTGTGCTCGATCTTCCGCCTGCGTCGCTGCCGGGCACGGTTGAACTCGATGCGGAACTGCTGGCGTTCTTCGAGACACCTGCGGAGCCTGAGACGCCCGCCGGGCTGAGCCTGCCGGGTACGGACGTTCTGCCGGAAAGCTCGGAGTTTGGGCATGCATTTGAAGAGAGCACTGCGGCGGAATCTTCTGACGAGCCGGAACGCGATTGGCTGAGTTCCTATGCTGCACCCGAAATGCCCTTGGAAGAGGAGGCGGAAGCCTCTGCTTTTGCGGAGAGCGTTCCGGCTGAGTGGATGCCACAGGATCTGGATCTCGGCCCGCTGACGAACGATATCGAATCCGAGCCGGAACAGCCTCAAGCGGAGGTCGCGCCGGTTTGGAGCGATGAAATCGAGGCGCTGACTGCGGATACGCCACCCATCGATGAAGCTGAAGAGACTGAACTCGCTGGCGTGACCGGGCTGGAAACCGACGAATCGCAGGATCAGCCGGTGGCGCTTGATGTGGAAGAGATCCGCGAGGTATCCGGGGATGCCGAAACGCCCGGGTGGCTGTCCGCTATGCAGCCCAGCACGGCGGAATCCCCGCTGCTGGCGGAATTGGACACTCTGCTCAATCAACCGTACGATCCCTTCGAGAGCGGGCGTGAAGATCAGGTCCCGAGTTATGCGACTGCCGGGGAAACCGGCATCCTCCAGCCCAACGAACAGCCGGATTGGATGACTGCCTTCCTGGATGGCGAGGCGGATGAAGAGGCGGAGCCTGCTGAAGCTTCGGACGCACTCGCAGCGCCCGACAAGCCCGCGAGCCGCGCTGCGGTTCAAGGGGAAGGCGTTCTGGCCCCTGATGCTGAAGAGGATTGGCTGGCGTCGCTGGAAACGGACGATGAAGTCGAGCCGGATGCTGACATTGTGGACGGAATTCCTGCTGTGGCGTCGCAGCCCCGCGAAGAACCAGCACTAGCCGAATCAGAGAGCGAAGAATCGACGGAATCCGGCGGTCTGGGCGGTGTATATGTGCCGCTTCAGTCGCGCCAGCCGAAATTGAACTATATGCCAGATTGGTTGGCGGCAATCGCGTCTGAAGGCAAAAAATTCGACGCGGAACTGAATGCCGCTGAACAGCCAGATGCGGACGAATTCGAACCGGCCCTTGAAAACGCGCCAGCCAGCGCCCCTGAACCACAAGCAGATGATTGGTACGCGCTGGCAGAGGAGACCGCGTGGCAGGTCGAGGATGTGGCAGAGCTTCCGCAGGATGCGTCTGAATCTGTCCAGCCCGCGGCATCGCTGGACGTCGAGGATCTGATGGAGGAAGCCCACGAACCAGCCCCGGAGGCAGCACCTGGCGACGATACGAGTGCCGCATCTTTTCTGGAACAGCTGGATCAGGTAGGCTGGCTGCCGGAAGTACGGGAAGAAACCGACGGCGACGAGGCTGTGCCCGAAGAGGATTTCCTGACCGATCTGGATCTGGGCGACCTGAGCGATACGATTTATTCCGCGCAGTCATCCGCGCCTGAGCCAGAGGTTGCGCCCGCGTGGGATCTGCTCGATACTACTAACGATTCGCCCGCGCAGCAGGACGATTTCGCGCCGACGGACAATTTTGCGTTTGACGATGAAGAATTACCAGCATGGTTTCGTGGGGAGCACGGACGCGATCAGGGGTTAGGCCCGGATAGCGGGCTGCCGGAGTGGCTGCGTTCGCCCGACGAAGATTAGCATGAGCCGCATGGGATGAGCGTGCGCCGAGCGTTGCGGCTTATGCCCACCACACGCGCCTAGGAGGAATGGTATGGTTCCGCCGCCAGATGATGCCGGCATCGAATTCCCTGATTTTGATAAGATGACGCTTGAGGAGCAAATGGCATGGCTGGAAAGCCTTGCCCGGCGTCAGGGTGCAAATGACGAGGAATTCACGACCGCCGCGGACTTAGATATTGCTATTCCCGAGGACGCCGTTGTGGACGAGCCGGGCTATGTGCCGTTTTTCGAGCGCGAGCGCGGCAGCGCACCGCGCGAGGAAGCGCCCGCACAGGAGGCCCCCGCGCCACAGGCATCTGCTCCCGAACCGGAGGTTGTCGAAGCCCCCGAAGAGCCTGTAGTGGAAGAACAGTCCGTGCCGGAAGTGATTGAACCGGAAGCTGACCCCATGCGCTGGCTGGACAGCTTTACGCCGCACTCGGAAGACGCTTTCGGCGAGCTGGATCTCGATCTTGAGCCTGCTCCGCTTGAAGATTTCGATCTTGACGCATTCGAACCGCTGGATCTTGAGCCGCCCGAACCCGTTCAGCCCAGCCCGCGCCCGGTTGATCCCACGCGCGAGGCTCCGCCCGCCGCCGAGTTTATTGAGGCAGATGGTGAGCTTGAACCGTCCGAGGAGTTCGATTTCAATGCGCTGTTCGGAGAATCCGAGGCGGCAGTAGAAACCGAGCCGCAGTCTGCCAGCGAGGATCTTCCAGGCGGCTTTGACCCGATGCGTTGGCTTGAAAGCCTTGCGGTTCGTCAGGGCGTGCCCACCGAGGAACTGACTACCGCCGCCGATCTTGAAATTCCCGAGCTGCCGGAAGATACGGTCGTGGATGAGCCGGGCTATGTGCCTTACGACGCGACCGACGGCACGCGCGAACCGGACTCGATTCGCCGGATGGCCTCGGAAGTAGAGCCACCTGTGTCCGCCGCGGAAGACACCGCCGCTCCGGCGCAAGAAAGTGTGCCCGCTGCGCCGCCGGATGTTCCGGAATTGTTCGAGGATGAGCTTGCCGGATCGCTGGCGTGGATGTCCGACCTGACAGCGGCCCCCGAACTCGATGAATTTGCCGCCATGCTTGACGTGGACCAGGGAACGCTCGGTACAGAGTACCCCGTCGCTCAAGATATGGGGCAGGGGCAGCCTGACGAGGACGAAGAAATCTCGCTGGAAGAACTGCTGGCCGGGCTGACCGACGAAGAAATCCTTGAGCTTCAGGTGCGGGGCGAGCTGACCGGCGAGCAGGAGTTAATGTGGCTCCAGCGGCAGGCGGAGAAGCTGGCGGAAGCGCGGCAGCTTGAAGCGAGCCAGGCAGGCACGCCCGAAGAAACACTCGAAGAGGCCGAACCCGCCGTTTTGCCGGATTGGCTGGAAGAAATGCGCACCGAGGCCGAGCAAACGGAAGCTGAGGTGGTCGAGACGCTCGAACAGGATCTGTTCGCCGCCGAACCGGGAACCTTGCCGGATTGGCTCACGCCGCCTGAATCGGCTCCGGTGATGGGAAGTACATCCGAGGAAGTGCTGGACGCGCTGTGGGGCGAGGCCGTTACTGGTGATACGCCGTTGGAAGCGCCGGTCGAAGTGTCCGCGTCGGAAGTGGATGCTTTCCTCTCCGATCAGTACGCGGTAGAGCCGGATCCCCTGGCGGATGCGCTCGATGCGGAATACGAGCGGCGGATGACCGGGGACAATTCCGAGCCGGACTGGTACCGTGACGCCACTGCTGAAAGCGGCGAGCTGGAACCGGCAGCCGTAGACGAGTCGGAGCTTGATCTCCAGCCCGCCGTTCCTGTCGATCTGCCGGATTGGCTCAAAGACGAGACGGAATCCGAAGAGGCCGTGGTTTCTGGCGACGAGCCTGCATGGCTGCTGGAATCGGAACCTGCTGCAGAGCAGGCCGCTGCCGAGGCGGTTCCTGATTGGCTTGAAGCGTCCGCCGACGTATTTGATGCCGAACCGGCGATACCCGAACCGGCAGCGCCTGCCGTCCAGCGTGAAGCGGCAATACCGGCCAGCCCGCAGTTTGAGATGTACCGCGAGCAGCTTGAGCAGGATCCTGCGGATCATCCCGTCCGGCTGTCTTTGGCGCGCGCTCTGCGCTCTAGCGGCGAGGTCGTCGGCAGCCTGGACCATTACGAGGTCCTGGTAGAATCAAATTCGCTGCTGCCGGATGTCTCCGAGGATCTTTCTGCGCTGGCGAGCGAACAGCAGGCGGATACGCGTGTCCATCGCCTGCGCGGGGACGTTTATATGCGCCGGGGTATGTTACAGGAAGCGCTGGACGCTTACCGGACGGCCCTGGAACAACTGTAGGATTGAGGGTACACTAAGCGGACTATCAAGTGGGCGGGGTGACGACATCCGGCCCACTTCTACTGAAATGGCTCAGATCAATTCTCTGGAGGACCTGTGGAACGCACACTGATTATCATCAAGCCCGATGCCGTACAGCGCGGCCTCATCGGTGAGATCATTCGCCGGTTCGAAAACCGCGGCCTGCGCATCGCGGGCATGAAGTTCATGCTGGTAACGCGCGAAATCGCCGCCCGCCATTATGCCGAGCACGAAGGCAAGGGCTTCTACGAGGGCCTGATCGATTACATTACGTCCGGCCCAGTGGTCGTGATGGCGCTCGAAGGCAAGGACGCGATCAACATCGCGCGCAACACGATCGGCAAGACTAAGCCCGTCGAAGCCGCGCCGGGCACGATTCGCGGCGATTTCGGCATGGAAGTTGGCCGGAATCTGGTGCACGGCTCGGATAAGCCGGAAAGCGCCGAGCGCGAACTCGGTATTTTCTTCGATGCGGCGGAACTGTACGACTGGACCCGCGACGTGGATCGCTGGATCTTCGAAAATTAAGCGGTCAGTTTGCCACGCAAACAAAAACGCTGCACCCGGTATCATTCCGGCGCAGCGTTTTTTGTTCTTTCACCGTGGAATGCGGCTCGAAATCGGACTCACTGCATGTGGACGACGACGGGGGCGTTGTGCCACAGCCCTTCGAGGTCGTAATAGGTGCGTTTTTCGGGCAGAAAACCGTGAACGACAATATCGCCGAAGTCGATGAGCACCCAACCGTTCTGCGCTTCACCTTCGGTTCTCCAGGCGGTGATGTGGTACTGCTTTTTGACTTCTTCAGCGATGTGATCCACGATGGCTTTAAGCTGCCGCTCGCTCGTTCCTGTGACGATGACGAAATAGTCTGCGATGGGCGAGACCTGGCGCATATCCATCAGGACGATATTTTCGCCTTTAATGTCCGATGCAAGGTCCACGACTGCGTGGGCGAGATCTAGTGTTTCCAGGGGTTCAATCCTCCCAAGTTTGGTAATCGTTCCTTTGGCTTATTGTAGCACGGCTCTAACAGAGCGCCATGCTAACTCACTCCGACGGGTGGAGCAGGGACTGCCCGATCTCGGTATACACCGCGCCGCCGGGCTTTAGTTCGCTGCGCATGAGGCTGATACGGTCTACTGTCCAGGTTTCATGTTCGGTGGTAGGCTTGTCGCTGAGCAGTGTTCCGAGCTTGGCGAGAGCATCCCGGCGGGCTTCCGGGCGCACGCGCCCCAGCGTCAGGTGAGGGCTGAACGGGCGGTCCTCCGTCGGGTAGCCTAACGGCGCAACATGCGTTTCGACCGCATCGCGCAGCGCGTTCAGGGCAGACCGGCTGCGTTCGATCCCAATCCAGATCACACGTGGGCGGGTCGCGTTGGGAAAACAGCCCAGCGAGCCCGTTTCTAGCGTGAAGGGGGTATGCCCCCGCGCGGCTTCTGACATCGCGCTGCGCACGGCATCCAGGTCCGTTACAGGCACATCACCCAGGAATTTGAGCGTGAGGTGGATTCCTTCCGGCGCGACCCACCGCACCGATCCTGCCGGAGCCTGACGCTTCAAATCTGCCTGCGTGCGGCTGAGCAGACTCAACGGCGGATTGGGCAGTTCCACAGCGATGAAGACACGCCACATTTCAGGAGACATACACATTCCTTTTGTGCCGGGTTTTGTTCAGGCACGTTGTCTATTATACCTGCCACGCCCAGACGCAGCAGGTTGCAGTCTTGGTAGTACTTTTGCCTGCTATCGGCACGAGGGATGTTGTAGTAAAATGTCCGCAGCGCTATCGTGTAGGAAGAATTAAGACCTGCATGGCTTTCGAACAAACAGAGCAAGCTAGGCAACTTTTACAGCAGGGGATTGCGGCGGCACGCGGGGGGCGGCCCGAGCGTGCGCGCGATTTGCTCCAGCAGGCAGTGCGGCTCGATCCACAAAACGAGACGACGTGGCTGTGGCTGAGCAGTGTCGCGCGTGATGACAAAGAACGCCTCTTTTGTTTACGGCAACTGCTGACGATCAATCCGCAGAATGAATTCGCGTTGAAGGGATTGCGCGCGTTGGGCGCTGAGCCGGTTGCTGCCAACCAGCCGACCGCGACGCCCGGTGTGCCGATTCTGGACGACGATAAATATGCGCGACTCCAGGCTGAAATCGACGCGTTCGTTCACCGTTACGCACCGCTTCCTCCCACTTCGGCAGCGGGGCAGTGGGTGCACCGCACGCGGGGTCGCTATGGCGAAGGCGGCGCGCAGCGGCTGCGAACGGCGGCGTTTATCGTGGCCGCGCTCGTGGTCGTGGGGCTGGTAGCCCTGGTGGCTCTGGCTGGCGAGAACATTCAGAGCTTCCTGACCGGGACCGAGGTTGCGGCGCGTGCAACGCACGTATTGACGTCCACGCCGACCGCGACGGCTTCTCCCACGCCCGGCGGGGCGACGCCGACACCGTTCAGCGAGTCCATGGCTGTGCCTCCGACGCAGATTCCCAGTGGCATCCAACCGGGCAGCATTTACGGCGCGACTTCTACGCCCGTATATCCCGCCCTGGACCCGAGTATCCGCGTCATTGAGGGTGCGATCGACCGCTACTCGTCGGGCGACTATCCGAACGCGATCGGCACGCTGACGATCGAGCAGGAAGGCTCAAGCCCTCACTGCTATTCGGCCATTGTTTACTACGAGGCGATGAGTTATCTCGCCCAGGGTGGAACCCAGAATGTCAACCGGGCTGATCAAATTCTGGAAGATGCGCTATCCTACCAGCCGTCTGATGTGCGCTACAGCACGTGCCAGGATGCGCCCCTGGTCTTGACCGGATTGGCTAATGTCCGCCGCGTCCAAGGGCAGTACGATGAGGCGATTAGCCTGACGGATCAGGCGCTGGCGGATGATCCCAAGCTGGTGCTTGCCGTGGTGGAAAAAGCACGGGCCCTTGACGCGATGGGGCAGGGCGATCAGGCACGCAGCGTGGTGTTGGAAGCGCTGACCGATCTACCCAACGACACCAATCTGCTTGTCGTGGCGTCTGAACTTTCTCTCAACGCGGGACAGCCGTCCTCTGCGCTCGATTTCATCGGGCGTGCGCTCTATCTCAATCCCTTGCTGCAAGATGCACTCGATCTTCAGGCGCGCATTTACCTGCGGTTGGCGGATGGGGCATCGGGGCAGGCGCAAGAAGAATACTTTGGTCTGGCGGCGCTCAGTTCCGAAACGCTGCTGCTGCACTATCCCGGCGATCCACGCGGTTACCTGTATCTTGCCCAGGCGCGGATCGGTGAGGGCAAAGACGATCTTGCTGAAACCGCACTGACGCGCGTGATCGCTTCCGCGGATGCGCTGCCCGCTAGCGCTGAGTCCATCGTCGAAGCGGCATACCGCTTGCGCGGCGATCTTTATTACCGGGCGGGCCGGTTGGCCGCAGCGCGTGATGACCTCGAAGAAGTCGCGTTCGACGATCCGCAAGCGATGGCTCAACTGGTGAACCTGGATCTGCGTATGGGTGATTACGCCAGCGCGGCAGAAGGGATCGACCAACTGGTCGCTTCAAGCCCCGACGACGCGAATTACAGACTGCTCCAGGCCCATATACTGGTCGAGATTTGTACCTTCTATGAAAATGTCGTGGACTGCGACTATGACGGCATGGCGGTCCTGTTAACCGATACTTTCATCGACGGGCTGGGCACACCGCTTCAGCGTGCGGATGCTCATTCGTACCGGGCGCAGGCCACAGTCTTGCTGACAGAGCGTCGCGCGGAATCACTGTCGCCAGCGGATCTTTCTGTCGCCTATCAAGGTGCACTGGCCGACGTGAATCAGGCGTTGAGCGTGCGGGAGACCCCGATCGATCATTACTATCGCGGACGCATTTTTGAGGCTCAGGGGCAAAGCAGTTCGGCGCTTGAGGAATACCGCTGGATTGGCTACTGGAACCGGCTCTACGACTATCCGTTTGTTGACACCGCGTTCGAGGAACGTGTGGCCGCGCTCGCGGAGATCGTCAGCGCGTCGCAGCCGACCGTGACGCCGCGACCGGATAATCCGACGCCGGTACCACAGGCAACGCAAACGCCTGCACCGACGACCGTCCAGGGCACACCGTCACCGACGCCGAGCCCGACCCCAGAAGCGACGGCAACCCAACCGCCGACGCCTCCGCCCGCGCCGCAGCTGCCATAGCGGGGACCCTATAGGATTTCATGACCGCCAACTGGCGGTCTTTTTTTTGTGGCGAATGCGACCGGATTTAGATGGGAGGCCAGGGATAGTTGGGGCCGGGGCCGGGCTGTGGAAACGTCTTGCAGTCGATGATCTGGGTCGTGCGCTGAAGCAGCGCCCGGATCTCAACTGTGCTGAGCAGCTTGCTCAACGCCTTGTGCAGCGTTCCGCCGCCGCCGATCTGTTCCGCCAGAGTGCACACATCCGCTATCAGCGGATCGTCAATCGGCTGCCCGGCAAAGTCCCAGACGACAGTACGCAGCTTGGGAACCGCGTGGAAGGTAAGTCCATGATCGATAGCCCACAATTTGCCCGATTCGTCCAGCAGCAGATGCCCGCCCTTACGGTCAGCATTGTTGATGAGGAAGTCGAACAGGGCATATTTTTTGAGTTGCGGCGCAAACTGCGCGTCGAGGGTGAAATACGTAACTTCCGGGTTGTGCGACACGAAGTATTGCAGCGATCCCAGGCCATGTGGCCCCTGACGCAAGACTGTAGGCGGCACGAGATGCCACCTGAGCGCTTCCGACACGTGGTACGCGGCAACCTCGCGGTAGCACAACGTGCCGTCGGGAAAATCCCACAAAGGGCGTTCCCCGCGCTGGGGCTTGTAGACGGCGGTTACCGTGGGGCTGTCCTCGCCACTGACGGATACCAGCGCCGCGTAGTTCGATCCCCAGCGCATGACGCCATGCGTGGTGGAAATACGCCCTTCACGCAGCAGGTGTTCCATGCGCTGTGTGAAGGACGCGATCGTATTTTCGGTGCTGCCAGATGGCTCCGCCGGATCGGATGGGGTAGGCGGCTGGTGAAGGTCGTCGGTCATTATATCCAGTAGTACGTCAAGTGCCCGTTGCTCTTCGGATCGACGCGGCCCTGCCTGACAACCTGGAGCGTGTGTTCGCTCAGCGCGCGCATTTGCTCGCGTGTGCCCCACAGGCGAACGACCTGTGGCTCAGGCACTAACGCGGGATCTTCCTCTTCCGAGGCAACGAGTTCCTGGGCAACGAGGACGACCATGTTTCGCGCCTCCTCATACCCCAGGCCCATCTGGGCGATGCGGAACATAGGATCGATGGGGTCCCGCAGGGACATGTCCCACCGTGACAGGTTCACTTCGTCTTCGGAGACTTCGGGTAACTTGACGGCGAGGTCATCCAGCATTTCGACGATTGCTTCCGCCAGTGCGCGGGCCTGTTCTTTTTCGAGAACGAGGGTGATGATTTCGCTGCCGCGCCCGCCTTGAAGGTGAAACAGGCGTTTTCCCTTAGGACCGACGGTCCCGATAGTCACAAAGTCCACAGGATCGAGTTCAATTTCGTTCCGAGGCATCCTCGCTAACACCTTTCAGAACATGGATGATGGCGCAATTAATTGCCAATCTCTAACGATTTTATGGCTGTGCTGTTTGGATGACAACAAACGATGAAATTGGATCAGCCGCCGCCGAACAGGCCGAGAAACCGCTTGCGTCGTTTATCTTGTTCGCCAGGTGGTTCGCGGCGCGGTAAATGGCTCGTGTCGTTGACGCACACGATGTACGGGCGGCTCTGCCCGAGCGCCAGAATCGTGAGCGACGCGGGGGAGATCTCAATGCGTTGGAAAAAGTCGATATGCGCGCCGAGGTAGTGAGCAACGATCAACTTGATGATGTCGCTGTGCGAAACGACGACCACGCGCCCGGAAGGGTATTTTTGGAATAACTGCTCCAGTGCATCCACTGCGCGGGCCTGCGCCTGGCGAATCGTCTCGCCGCTCGGAAACTGTACCCGGCTGGGATAAGTCTGAACGTTATCCCACAGTTTTTCGCGCCGCAGGTTGCTGAGCTTGGCGCCTTGCCACGTGCCGTAGCGGACCTCGCCCACGCCCTCAAGCGGCTCGACCTGCATGCCCTCATGGTGCGCTGCGACCGCCTCGGCTGTCTGCACGGTACGCTCAAGCGGGCTGGCATAGATCGCAGCCAGTTTTACGCTCGCCAATCGTTCCCCGAGCGCCGCCGCCTGAAGTTTTCCATCATCATTGAGGTGAACGCCGGGTGTCCAACCCGCCAAGCGGCCAGTGCTAACAAACGTGTTAGTGGCGTGGCGTATAAGCAGGAATTCAGTCATAACTTGCCCCACTTCACGATACGAAGATAATAACATAAAAATAGCATGGTCACCTGTGGACATACCACAGCATTACCGCAAAACGAATGAGTTTTTTACGCGTTTTTTGTTGCTTTCTAAACGTACCTGGACTAACGTTGTTCTAGTGCAACTGTTGCTGATGTGATGTGACTGATGAGTAAACAAGATTCGCTCGATACGCTTGCGCTTCATGCCTGGGCGGACACGTCGAGTGATGGAGTCATCGTAGTCGATCTCGCAGGTCGGATAGATCTCATTAACGTCTCGGCGCAGGAGTTTCTGCTTACAAACTGCGTGCCGGAAACCGTTGATGAGCTTCTGGCCTGTGTTGGTGCGCCTATTCCCAGCCTATCACCCATGTTCAGCCGTGATCTCGTGTCCGAAACGACCCGGTGGGGGAGTATGCGGGTGCCGAAATATCCTGCGCGGCTGCTGACGTGGCATCGTGTACCGCTGTACAGTTTAGGGGATGTAGTCGGAGTGTTGTTGGTCATCAAAGCGCCACCCAATACCTCACCCATTGATCGGGTAAACCAATCGTTCCTGAGCGTGATTTCTCACGATCTACGGACGCCGCTAAGTGCTATTCTCGGATTTGCGGAACTGCTGCGCAACAACCGGGGCACGCTTACCGCCGATGAACAGACGGAATTCCTGGACCACATCATCAAAAACGCGAACGAGCTGAACCAATACACTCAGATCGCGCTCGACATCATGTACCTGGAAGCCAATCTGCAACAATTCGAAATCGAGCCGATGGTGTTAAGCCAGTTCGTAGGACATTGGATGTCCGACGCCCGCCATCGCTTCCCAGGCGGGCGCTTAGTTTACCAGGATGGCGTCGCCGAGGAGCCTATCACGCGCTTCTCGCCCTCGGCGCTGCACCGGATTTTGCATATCCTGGTGGAATTTGCGATGGCCGAAAGCGTGCCTCCCGATCCGGTTCAGATCTGTCTGTCCTATTCGGATTCGATGGCGCGCGTGTTGATCCAGCACAGTGCGCCGAACCTGCCTGCGTCGGACGCACCGTCTTTGTTCGAGATTTTGACCAACCGCGACCTCCGCTACCAGGGACGCCCGTATCTGCACCGGATGCAGCTCTATGTAGCGAGTCTGTTGGCGGAGCGGCAGAACGGGTCGCTGACGCTGCACGCCCAGGGTGGAGATCGCTACCTGATCGAGCTGATGCTGCCCTGCGCTGCGCCTGCATGACCCGAAAAAGCCTCTTGACTTTGACCCCTGCTGCCAGTATCGTACAGCGACTGTTGGCGGATGCCTCTTGGATCAACAAGACTGGAGCCATAGAACGTAATGAGCCGCGTTGTAAATACAAATAGCCCCGGAAAAGTCCGTAATCAGAATATGCGCACGGCGGCGGAGCTTTTGCGCCACCTGAGCCAAAAAGCCGATCTGGACGATGAAGTAAAAGATATGGCGGCAGAGCTTGTGTACTGCCTGCGCGCGATTGATGATGGCATCGAGGCGTCGGCGGGGGCGTGGGAAAAGCGCGACTACTGGATCAAGGCGGAGCAGCTTCGCCAGCGCTGGGTGTGGACCAGTTCCGCCTCGGCCCGGCTGGAAAACATGATCCGTACCGGCGTATGGGAAAACCTGCCGGAAATCCTCGTCTCTATGGTCGAGCATTTCGCTGACATCAAGATCACCAAGCTCACGCGCAAATCCAGCGAATGGGCAGGGGCCTATCAGGAACTGCTGGCGGATCTGGAACAGCAAGGAAAATAACCGGATCGATCAGTTGAAGTTCTGATCGATCCAGGGCTGGATCTGCTCGTAATCCGGGACCGCGTAGCCGCCTTCGGTCACGTACAGGTAATCGCGGTCCAATACCATGCTTTCACGCCCTGACCATCCCAGCACAATGCCCGGACTGAGCCGCAGCATGTCGATGACGTTCATATCCGTATCGATATGCGACTGAAGCACGCTCAGAATCTTCGGCCACCGCACCACCTGAAGCGGATTTTCCAACTTGTGGATGACGGCATCGACCACCTGCTGCTGGCGTTCGGCGCGGCGATAGTCGTCGTCCTGGTGGCGGGTGCGGGCGTATTTCAGCGCCGTTTCGCCATTCATGTGTTGGCGTCCCGGCTCGAAGCGGATGTGCTCTATCCCCCCGTCGACGGTGGGATACTCCCAGTCTTCCACGACGTACGGCACGTCGATATCCACGCCGCCAACGGCGTCCACCAACTCGATGAACGCATCAAAATCCAGCCGGGCGTAATAGTCTGCCTGGATGTCAAAGCTCTGCTGCAAACTGGCCTTGATCAGATCGGGTCCACCGCCGGATGCATCCTGTTCGCCAAGCACGTTGATTGTGTTGATGCGCTGCGCCCCGTAGCCCGGTACATCGATGAACACGTCACGCGGGATCGACAGCAGCGCCACGTGCGCGCGACCGGGTGCGACGTTGAGCAGCATGATGCTGTCGGTGCGGGTGAGGTACCCCTGGCCGGGGCGTGCGTCCACGCCCAGCAGCACGATGGTCGCCGGGGTCGGTGGAAACAAGATAAACGCGATTAGAAATGCGCCCACGCACGTCAGGGGCAGGGCGATCAGCAGCAAGCAGGATGGGATCAGGCAGCCGCGACGACGCCGCACCGGGCGCATGGGGCGCGGCGGACGAACATACTGCGGCGGGGAAGGGTTCTGGACCGGGTACTGTTGCAAGCCTGGCTATCCTTTCAACGACGATCGAGCGGCAGAGATTGTCTCCTGTCAGCAGAGGGAATGCAATCTACGCCTGCCCTGCGCGTGTCTCGCGTTTGAACGGTGGACTATTGGCGGTGCGCTTCTTATAATCATAACAGTTTGCTCGCGGCCCCCTCAATTCAGGAGCTAGCTTTGTCCGCAGCCGATATTTTCATTACCGTGGCGATTATCGCCGTTCTGTGCGTGATTACTATCGCGGCAAATTATGCTGACCGATCGCGGAGCGCTTCGACGCGGCGGTCTGTTTTTGCCGCGCTGCTGTTGATTAACGGTCTGATTGTGATGGTCTACGGTGTGCTCCAGGTCGCGGCGGCGTACAGCTCTTCCGAAGACGCGCCTAAGAAATCGGATGCCTGGATCTCGTTTGCCGTAGCGATTGTGATGGCGACGGCCACTACTGCGCTGATGAGTCGCGCCGTGCGGGAGCGGTTGGGCCGATTCTTCCCGCGCGGATCTGCCGCAGTGCAGGAACATCGGGCGGTGGTTTTAACGCCGGAGCAGTTCAAAGTTCCTAACGCCGATTCTGCCGGAACGCCGCTTTTCCCACAGATGTTGAATTACTATACAGCGGAAACACGGCAGCAGGCGGAAGGGACGCAGATCTGGAACATTCCCTCGGCGCGCTCGTCTATCCTGGCGCAGACGGGACCGTATGGCTTCAACCCTGCTTCTCTGGTGCACATGTTGGCGCTGGTATTCATTTGCTACCTGATCGGCAATACCATCGTGAATTTTGTGCTGGGCGGTGGCCTCAGCGGCGTGGCGGAGGAATATTCGACGAGCGGGCTAACCTCCACGGATCTGCTGCTGAACATGCTGCCGATGGTTGTGCTGCCTGTCGCCGGGGTTGGGCTCGGCATCCGGCGCAATGGGCGGCAGGTATTAGACCGCCTCGGACTCAAACTGCCAACGCTGGATGGCCTGGGAATGGGCATTGGGGCGGCGATCGGATTGATTATCTTCGCCACGATCATGGCAGCGCTGTGGCAAACCCTCGTATCGCCGGAAACGTTTGAGCAGCAGACAGAAGCGTCAGAGGCGCTGACGAACAGTGTCACCACGATTGGGTTGGCATTCCTTGTGGCGGCAACGGCAGCGATCGGCGAAGAGATCGCGTTTCGTGGTGCGATGCAGCCCATTTTTGGCTTCTGGCCGACTGCGCTGATCTTCGCGCTGACGCATATTCAGTATACGCTGACGCCTGCCTCCCTGATCATCCTGGGCGTGGCACTGGTGTTTGGCTGGCTGCGCGCGCGTTACAACACGTCGGTGGCGATGATTGCGCACTTCCTGTACGACTTCATTCCTCTTGCACTATTCGTGGTCTACCCGGATGCTGTGCTGTTACTCCACCTGCATTGAGGCTGAACGTCTGCACCCTTGAAAGGACTCGCCGCGCATGACATCGCTTGATACGGGGGCGGTTCAGGATGTTCAGGTGGACAGTTACGCTCTCGGGCGTTCCATGCCGCTTAAGATCGTGCTGCCGCCCGGATATGATGAGTCGGCTGGTACGACCTATCCGGTGCTGTATTTCCTGCATCCCTGGGGCCTCAGTCCGCATTATATCGTGAGCAAGCTGCGCATCGACCATCACCTCGCTGCTGGCGTCGAGACGGGCGCGCTGCCGCCGATGGTGATCGTGCTGCCAACCGGAGAAAAAAGTTTCTTTGTCAATGCGGAAGATCCGCAAGGGTACGACTGGCCGCGCCTCATCGACATGGAGAACGACTTTTTCCGTGGCGCGCTCGACCAGTACGGGCAATATGGAGACTACCTGTGCAACGAAATCATCCCGTTCGTGGAGCAGCATTATGCCGTGCGGACGGAGAGGGCAGGGCGGGCGATAGGCGGTATTTCGATGGGCGGCGCTGCGGCGGCGGTGCATGCCTTCCGCGATCCGGCGCAGTTTTGCGCACTGGGTATTCATAGTCCCGCGCTGTTTATCGGCCCGCCGGAGCAAAACGGCCCGCCGTGGATTTTCGGCGTCACACGCGACCGGTTTGCAGCCTATAACCCGGCGGATCTGGCAGCCAGTGTAAGCCCTGAGGTTCAGCCGCGCATCTACCTGGATGTGGGCAATCAGGATATGATGGCCGAGCGGGTGAAGCATCTGCATACGGCACTGGACAATGCCGGGCTGGTGCATACCTACCAGCTGCGACCCGGCGGGCACAATAAGCTGTACTGGGAGCCCAATATGCCGGAATATCTCGCGTTTTACAGCGCGGGCTGGGGAACCCCTTAGGGAAACAAAAACGGACCGCTCATCACGGCCCCTTATTTTTTGCGGCAGCGGTATCTATGACGTCTGACGGCGCGGCACTTCGTGGTGCTCGCGGCAGCGGGCCTCGTAGCTCTCTGACGCGCCCACCATGATGATTGGGTCGTCATAGTAGGCCGGACTGCCATTTACGAGGCGCTGGGTGCGTGTGGCGGGCTCTCCACAGTCCACACAGATGGCGTGGAGTTTCTGCACGTCGTCCGCGCAGCACAACAGCTCCGGCATGGGGCCGAACGGCTCGCCCCGAAAGTCCATATCCAGTCCGGCGCAGATTATGCGCAGGCCCCGATCGGCAAGCTGCTGCGCGACGGCTACGATACCGGGATCAAAGAACTGAGCCTCATCGATAGCGATGACTGTTGTTTCTGGTTCAACACGTGCCAGCAGCGCCTGCGAGTCTTTTACGGGCAGCGCCTCGAAGGCCAGCCCGTTGTGTGAAGTTACGCTTTCGACGGAATAACGCGTATCAATTTCCGGCTTAAAAACCTGAATCTTTTGGCGAGCAATGACAGCACGGCGCACGCGACGGATCAGTTCTTCCGTTTTGCCGCTGAACATGCTGCCGCAGATTACCTCAACTCCCCCAGTGTGGTGCTTCACGTGGCTCTCCCTCTGGTGTGTTGACTGGTCGGGGTCGGAAGGGCTTGGCGCGCGTCCGGCTTCGTGCCGGGAGTGCGCTGCCACAAAAACCCTCTAGGCATCAAAGATGGAAATAAGCGCATCTCAACAGAAAGGGCAGGTGTAGAAAACTACAGCCTGCCCTTTAATATACTAGCCGGGGTTCCGGTGCTTACTCGGCAGCCTCTGCTTGATCCACGGCATAGCCACGCGCGCGCAGCGCCTTCTTGGTGTCGGCCAGGACCTTGCGGCCAATGCCAGAGATGGCGAGGATGGCGTCATCGCCACCTTCCTGCCAACGCGCCATGAAGTCACCGATGACTTCGATGCCCGCTTCAGCGAACACGGTCAGATAGCGGCGCTCAAGGCCCAATTCGCTCATCGACACGTCAGGCGACATGCGCTGCGTGTTGCGGGTTTCTATATCGGCCATGATGTCGTCGCGCACGCGCAGACGCTTCATGAAGCGGTCGACCTGACCCTCGGTGTCCACGATACGCTGTTCGCCCGTGAAGAACGGGTGGCAGGCAGAGCACACATCGGTGCGAATTTCCGGCACGGTCGAGCCGACCGTCCAGCTGTTGCCACACGCGCAGACGACGCGCGCTTCAGGATACCACTTGGGGTGAATGTTTTCACGCATGATGTTGTTTTTTCAACCTTTCCGGCCACGGTTCCCTCAGGTGAGGGGGATGCGTAGCGGTTATCTGCGGCTGATGAGATCGACTAATTCAGGCGTTATGCCTGTGCGGCATCCTGAGCTTCGGTCTGCGGTTGTTCAGGATAGACGCTAATACGTTTGCGGCCACCACGGAACGTCTCGAAGGTCACATAACCTTCCACCGTGGCGAAAATGGTGAAGTCACGACCCATACCAACGTTTTCGCCGGGGTGGAACTTCGTGCCGTGCTGGCGCACGATGATGTTGCCGGGAATGACGTATTCGCCGCCGAAGCGCTTGACGCCTAGCCGTTGACCCGCGCTGTCGCGCCCGTTACGAGTCGAGCCGCCACCTTTTTTATGTGCCATGTCTCAGTACCCCTCTATCCTCTGATGCCTATACGCCCGCGATACTGTCAATGCGCAGCCGGGTGAAGTACTGGCGATGGCCCCGACGGCGGCGATAACGCAGCTTCGGCTTGTACTTCCACACGAAGACCTTACGGGCGCGATCCTGCTTGACCACCGTGGCTTTCACGACGGCGTTGGCGACGGTCGGCTGACCGACCTGCACGTCACCCGCGTCCGACGCGACCAGCAGCACATCCGTAATGTCGATGACCTCGCCCTCGGCCTGGGGCAACCGCTCAACGTCGATCACCAGACCGGGTTCGGCGCGGTATTGGCGACCGCCCGTGCGAATAATTGCATACATCTTGCAGTGTCTCCAATCTTCGCTTTGCCGCCGTGAGCAACAGCCTTGAAAGGCGTCCTCACGGGGAAAATTGGCATGCGAGTGAACAAACAAAGACATCCCAGCAGCAGCCAGGATACCGGGTGGGTATTATACCAGTAGGGAAGGGGCAGCGTCAATGGCGCGTCAGGCAGGCGGATGCCTGCGGCATTGGCGGGGCGGGGCGCGTGGAGTATTATTCTGGCGTCGTCCAAGTGGTGAGGTATTTATGACTCGCAGCCTCAAGGCTTTAGTTGGAGCCGGAGCGATCGGCCTCCTTGTGTTGATACTGCAAGCGTGCGCGCCGGAGTCGCAGACGGCGATCATTTCGCCGGTTCCGCGCACCCAGGCGACCGTGCCGCCAACCAATACGCCGCGCCCCGTGCCGCTGCCGTCGCAGGTGGCTGAGGTCACCGCTGTGCCGGTAACGACGAAGGTTCCGTGCCCCGCGCAGGTGGAGAGCGCTTCACCACTGCGTTACGACATCACGGCGGCATTCGATTGGTCCAGTCGCGCCGTGACCGCACAGCAAAAGGTGACGTTCCTGAATGAGACGGGCCAGACGCTGCAAGAGTTGGTGTTTAACGTGGATGCCAACCGGGTTGCGGGGCAGTTCACGTTCAAGGGAGCCAGGACCGCGGACGGTCGCCCGATCGACCATTCGGTGTTGGAGGGCACGACGCTCACCATCCCGCTGCCGGAGCGCCTGCACGCGCACTGCGGGGTCGCGGTGACGTTGGAATTCACCGTGGCGCTGCCCGTTGTGGCTTCCGATGCCCAATCGCCCGGCTATCGCGCTTATTCGTCCCGGCAGGCGAATTTGGGGCTGTGGCTGCCGCTGCTGGCCGGGTATGACGGAGGGCGAGGGTGGATCACGCCCGAGGCTTACGCAGTGGGCGAGCAGGACGCGCTGCTGGCAGCGGATTTTAGCCTCGATTTTGCCGTCACGAACGCGCCTTCGGGGCTCCAGATTGCTGCACCGGGAGAAGTGACTCAAACGGGGGCCGCGACGTGGCATTACGATTTGGCTCAAGCGCGGGAGATCACCCTGTCACTCTCCGATCAGTTCCAATATCTCAGCACAATGACGGAATCCGGCATTAAGGTCGAGCTATATTATTACCAAGTTCCCGGCTCGTCACTGGATGCGCCTCAGCATGCGCTGAAAACAGCGGCGCAGGCCATTGAAGTGTACAGCCAGTTGTACAGTCCCTATTCGCGCGAGCGTATCACTGTGGTGGAGGGCGACTTTCCCGATGGAATGGAATTTACCGGGCTGGTCTTCGTCAGCGAAGCGTGGTTCCGCACCTGGACCGGGGAGCCAAACGACTGGCTGACGATCATCACCGCGCACGAGGTTTCGCACCAGTGGTGGTATGCGTTGGTGGGGAACGACCAGGGCAATTATCCCTATCTGGACGAATCGCTTGCCACTTACAGCGAACTGTTTTTCTTCGAGCATACTTATCCCGAACTGGTCGATTGGTGGTGGCAGGCTCGCATCTACGATTACGGGCCGGGGGGATATGCCGACTCGAAGGTCTACGACTTCTATTCCGTGCGGGAGTACATCAACGCGGTGTACCTGCGCGGCGCGCTGATGCTCGACAAGGTCCGCGAATCCATTGGGGACGACGCGTTTCTGGCGTGGCTGCATGCGTATCTCGACATGATGCAGGGCCAGCTTGCGACGCCGTCCGATTTTTGGAGCGCGCTGCCGGAAGATGGCTACATGGCGGCGGCTCCGGCGCGCAGCGCGTACCTGAAGCATCCTGATGTGCTGTCGCTGCGTGTCGAAGTGCCGTAGGAGCGAACAGCCCATCCCTTTGTTTCAAGGGTAACGAAGCGCCGGGTTTTCCAGAATGCCGATCACCTGGAACCATCCCGGCGTTGGCGACGGGTTATGCTCGACGTACATGCCGAGGCGCTGCATAACGACGGCAGAGGCGTAGTTGTCGTACTCGGTCGTGGCGACCACGCGGAGCATCGACAGGCGCTCGAACGCATATGTAACAAGCGCCTGTGCTGCTTCGGTGGCGTAACCCTGGCCGCGGTGGGCTGGTCCAAGCGCCCAAAACAGGCCCATCTCGGTGGTGAATAAACCCGACGGGGAAACGGATGATCTGGCGCGGAAAAACGGCAGGGTGTCGAAGGGCCCCAGTGCAGGAACCAGCCCAACCAGCCCGATCAACTCCTGAGTGGACTTCAAAACGACCGCGCGATCTCCATATGGCGGCTGGTAAAGCCTCGACAGCGCGGTGTAGTTCTTGATGCTCCAGTCCAGCCATTCACGGTGTCGTTCGAGCGACTCTTCACCGAATGCGTCGTCTTTGATCGCCTGGACGGCAGGGAGATCGTCGAACATGAGCGGACGAATCACAAGGCGTTTCGTTTCAAGCGTGAATGTTTCAGCTTCAGCGGACATGGGGATCCTCGCTCAGTTACTGTGCCCGAAGCCTACAGGAAAGGATCTGCCTGCGCAATGCGGCGCAGATTTCCGCACGCCCTTCAGCCGCCTTTTCCACTTTCGGCATCTACGCTAGGATATGCGTAGTTGGGTGGGGCTGAGTTACCCAATCCTTCCGGTAGGTGGTGAGAAATAGATGCTTGCTACAGTCTATTCGTGCGCGGTCGTTGGGTTGGACGGCGAGATCATTCAGGTTGAGGTGGATTTTAGCCCACACTCGATGCCAGCCTTTACAGTGGTCGGGCTACCGGACGCTGCCGTGCAGGAAAGCCGGGAGCGCGTCCGGGCGGCGATCCGCAACAGCGGACTCCAGTTCCCCAATAAGCGCTTCACCGTGAATCTGGCTCCGGCCAGTCTGCGTAAAGAAGGCCCGGCGTACGATCTGCCGATGGCGATCGGCGTCCTGGCCGCAACCGATCAGGCCCCTCTCGAAAAGCTGGCAGGCGCAATCTTCGTCGGTGAACTCTCTCTGGATGGCAGTGTACGCCACGTCAGCGGTATCCTGCCGGTGGTCCATCGTGCGTGGCAGGAAGGGTATGAATGCGTCTATGTGCCTGCCGAAGATGCGCCCCAAGCCGCGCTCGTGCCGGACATCGACATCATCCCGATTCCATCGCTGGGCAGCCTGATCGAGCATCTTTACGACTTGCAGCCTATCCCCTCTTACGTGCGTGCGCCCGTCGATACCAGCGTGCCGACCGATCTCGACGGCTTGACTGACTTCGCGGACATCAAGGGACAGGAACACGTCAAACGTGCGCTGGAAGTCTCTGCGGCAGGCAGTCACAACGTGTTGCTGGTGGGCCCGCCTGGGGTAGGGAAGACACTGCTGGCTCGCGCGCTGCCTGCGATTTTGCCCACCATGTCCCTCGAAGAAGCATTGGAGGTGACGCGGATCTATTCCGTCGCAGACCTGCTGCCGCACGACAAGCCGCTGATTCGCGTGCGACCTTACCGCTCGCCGCACCATACCATCAGTGAGGCCGGATTGGTTGGCGGCGGATCGTGGCCGCGACCGGGTGAGGTGAGTCTCGCTCACAGAGGCGTTTTATTTCTCGATGAACTGCCTGAGTTTGGACAGCATACGTTGGAAGTGCTGCGCCAGCCGATCGAGGATAAGCGGGTTACGATCAGCCGCGCCAAGGTCACGCTGACGTTCCCGGCCAATTTCATGATGGTGGGGGCTATGAATCCCTGCCCGTGCGGCTTTTACGGTGATCCGGTGCGGGAATGTACGTGCTCGCCTGCGGCGGTGCGCCGTTACCAGCAGCGGCTGTCTGGCCCGCTGCTCGATCGAATCGATATTCACATCGATGTGCCCCGTGTGGACTACGATAAGCTCACGGATGACCGGCGGGGCGAGTCTTCAGCGACGGTGCGTGAGCGAATCGAGATCGCGCGCGATCGCCAGCGGATGCGGTTCAGGGATGAGCCGCGCTTGCAGGCGAATGCGGACATGGGACCAAGCGAGATCCGGCGCTACTGCCAACCGGATGCTGCCGGGCAGCAGCTCCTCAACACGACCCTGCGCCAGATGCAGCTCAGTGCGCGTGCCTACCACCGCATTCTGAAGCTAAGCCGCACGATTGCGGATCTCGCCGGGGCAGACACGATTCAGGTCGTCCACCTGGCCGAAGCGATCCAATATCGACCGCGTAAAGTGCTCTATTGAGTTCGCGTAGTCATTAACCCAGAAAGAAACAAAACCATGAGCGCTATCCCATCCGGCTACGAAGACCTTTTCAGCGATGATTCACAAAATACTTTCGCAGTTATCGCTACTATCACTCCCAACGAAATTCCAGTTACTACGCCAATCTGGTTTTTGGCTAACGAGCAAACAATCGTGTTCTCAGCTTCACTCAACAGCATCAAATACCACAACATCCAACATAACCCCAACGTATCGCTGTGCATCCTCAAAGAGGACAACCACGTGCGATATGTCGAAATCCGAGGAAAGGTTACCAACATCACACGCGAAGGCTGGGGGGATTTTTCCCACCGGATCAAACGAAAATACCCCGGCGGCGATGAGCCCTCCGAAACCGCACCCGAAAACATGACGATTTTTGTCGTCTCTATCGAAAAAGCCTTCGGATTCGATTACAGCTAAACACACGAACTCAATAGGCGAGCCCGGATTAAGCGGGTTATAATCGTGAAACGAAAAGTGATTAAACTGATGGAGCAAAACAGTGACTGACCTGATCAGCCTCAACGACATCCAGACTCCAGAGCAGTCGCCAGATCCCACGCGGCCTAGACGCCGCCCTGAGTGGATTAAGGTGCGCGCACCCAGCGGCGAAACCTATCAGATGGTGCGCGACCTGATGCGCAGCAAACAGCTTCACACGGTCTGCGAAGAGGCGATGTGCCCGAACCTGGGTGAATGCTGGGGCAGCGGAACCGCAACGTTCCTGATGATGGGCGACACCTGCACGCGTTCGTGCCGGTTCTGTGACATTAAGACCGGGCGACCCTCACCGCTAGACTGGCAGGAACCGAATAGAATTGCGCAATCCGTGCAGGCCATGAATCTGCGCCACGTTGTAATCACCAGCGTGAACCGTGACGAGCGTAAAGACGGCGGCGCCCCGATCTTTGCGATGGTGATCCGGCGCATCCGGCAGCTTCAACCGGGGTGCAGCATTGAGGTTTTGATCCCGGACTTCAAGGGCAACCGGGACGCGCTGAAGATCGTCATGGACGCGCAGCCTGAAATTTTGAACCATAACGTCGAGACGGTGCGGCGTATGTTCCGTAGCGTGCAGCCCCAGGATCACTACGAGTGGGCGGAAGCAACCCTGCGCAACGCGAAAGAACTCGATCCACTGGTGCTGACTAAGAGCGGCATTATGGTCGGTTTGGGTGAGACGTTCGATGAAGTGGTTGAAACCATGCAGGATCTCGCCAACTGGGGCGTCGATATCCTCACCGTCGGACAGTACCTCCAACCGAGCAAAAAGCACATGCCCATCGACCGCTACTATACGCCCGATGAATTCGCGGACCTGAACCGGTTGGGGTTGGATATGGGCTTCAAGTGGATCGAAAGCGGGCCGCTGGTGCGCAGCAGTTATCACGCCGAGCAGCAGGTTCGTACATTGTCTCAACTGAACTACATTCACCTGCGCGAAAACGCCCAGTAGGGTGACTGTACCGTTCAAAGCAATCAGGATGCCGCTCGGCAGTTGAGCGGCATTTTTCATGTGCAGCGACAAGTACTGAGGAGGAAGCGATGAAAATGCCTAAAACGGCGCGGCTGGTTGTGGCGCTAACCGGCGCGATGTTGTTGATCGCCGCCGCCGGGTGCAACCTGACGCGCGACGACACGGAACAAGCACCGGAAGTTGAAGGGATCTCAGGGACCGCGCCGGTCGTTGACACGACGGCCAGCGCGCTTGACACTTTCGGCGCAACCAGTACGGCACGCTTGCAGGCGACGCCAACACAATCCGCGCCGGGATCATCTTCCATGAACACGGCAGTTCCAACGCCGACTGCTTTTGTGCTTTCGCCTGTACCCAACGGGCAGGGCGCTGCTCCGGTTGTTACGGCTGGGAGTGCGGGAACCAGCAATCTGCCCGCTACGCCCGATTTCAGCCAGCCCGGCGGCTTCAAGGTTGAAAGCAACTTCGATACGCCAGGAACGAACTGGATTTCAGGCAGCGACGAAACCGTCGCACGGGGTTACGAAAATGGCGAGTATTACCTGAGCGTGCAGTCGTCCGAGGGGCTGCTCTGGGGATACACCCTGGGTCCAAAAACCGGGGATACACCGCCGCGCGATGTCGTTATGGAAGCAGATGTGCGTCTCAGCCAGGGCGGTGGCGAAGTCGCTTATGGCTTCATCTGTCGCCGCACCGAAGGCGAAAACTATTACTACCTCGTGATCGATAACCTCGGGCAAGCACAAATCGGGCGGATGACTGCCAACCAGTCCGCTTCCCTAACCGGTGCGATCCCGGTACCCGGCATCCAACCGCCACAGAGCATGAATCACCTGCGCGCAGGGTGCGTGGGCAGCACCTTGTGGTTGGAAGTAAACGGTGCACTAGTCGCCCAAACGCAGGACACGGCCTTTGGTGATGGTGACTATGGGTTGTTCGTCATGAATAACCGGGGGGGCATCGCGCAGGCCAACTACGATAACGCTGTGATCGTTGCGCGTTGAGTCGATATCTGTATGCATGTACAAAAAAGCGCCGGGTTGCCCGGCGCTCTTTTCTTTGGGGATAATGCCAGCGCTTAGGATTCGATGATTTTGTCGTCGATGAGCTGCTGCTGGACCTTTTGGCCGCGCGGGTCAAAGGCAAAATACGGCGCGTGAAGCTGGAACTCCATATCTTGCATGGCGCGCCCGGCACGATTCTTTTCAATCGTAAACACTACCCAGTCACGGAACTGCCGCGCCTGATAGGGATTAAACGTGACATGCTCTTTTGAAAGGATGTGATACTTGTTATTCATGACGATGGCAATGTCGCACTCATAGTCGAGCGCGGAGCTGCCGCGTAAATGGAACAGGTGCAGGCGATTGGCCTTTAATCCCTCTCGATCCGCTGCGACAATGGCCCAGACCGGCACGCCAAGCGCCAGCGCCATATCCTTCAGCCCCTCGACGACGATCGTAACTTTTTCGCCTTCGTCGGTAGCGCGCTCCGGGTGAATGGCAATCTTCTGCAAATAGTCCACGAAGACGCTCACATTGCCGCCGGTCGCGTCGCACAGGCGGCTGGTCATTTCGCGGATCGCGCGCAGGGTTGTCACGGCAGGGCTGGCTTTGACGAGGATCAGACGGTCGGCATAACGGTTCATGCGCGCCAGCGCCATCGCCGTCTTTGAGTTTTCGCGTAGGATGGTTTGCAGTGAGCCGCCGCTGTCCGACGCGCCGCGAAGCGTACTCTTAGCGCGCTCGGCAATGATGACGTCGTACATATCCTTGAGCCGGATGCCCTGCTTGAGATCAACCTCAGGCGGGTTGATGCTTTCCAGGCAAAGGAGCCGGTTCATCAGGTGTGTTTCGGTATGCTCGTACGAGAGATAAAACGCAAACTGGCCGCTACGCATCGCAATATTACGCGCAATTTGCAGCGTCGCAATGGTTTTGCCAATGCCCTGTGCTCCCCCCAGCAGGACAAGCTCCGTTTTCCGCAGTCCGCCGCCGATCATGCCATCGAGCGGATCGAAGCCAGTTGGCAGTGGTACATATTCGGTGAGATCGCCGCGAACAACCATGTCGTTCGCTTCGTTCATCACTTGAGCCAGCGTACGAGGCATATGCGCTGTGCTGCGATTTGAACGCCCGCGCGGAACTACCCGTCGCTTGGGATCATCAACGCCGCGCTCGGGTTCGGATGGGGCTGCGTTGGGATTTGGAACGTAGGTCCCTGACGCTGGCTTGTCCGCCATATCGTCATGGAAGCGTCGAGTTGACATGTATTTGTACCACCCCTCTATGTACCAGAGTATCAGCGATTGTACAGTTGAGTAGTTATGCGCGCAACCGACGTAATACCACCGTGCGAGAGCCGGATGGTGTGTGTTATACTCCAAAACAACGGTGCCGTCGTCAGCATGCAGGTAAGAGGTCCATGGTAGACAAGCAGGAAGTTTTTTCCGAGATCGATCCCCAGGTCAATGATACGGTTGATTTGCGCGACCCATCCCTTTATATCAACCGGGAACTCAGCATCTTGGAGTTCAATTATCGCGTGCTCGAAGAAGCGCTAGACACCCAGGCGCCTTTGCTGGAGCGCGTGAAATTCCTGGCGATCTTTGCCAATAATCTCGACGAATTCTTCATGATTCGCGTATCCGGTTTGCGGGAACAGGTGGCCGCAGGCGTGATCGAAACGCCCGCCGATGGCCTGACACCTGCGCAGCAGCTTGTGGCAATTCGCAGGCGGCTTCTGCCTATGCTCGAATCGCAGGATCGCTGTTTTCACGAAGATGTGCTGCCGCAGTTGGAAGCCCACGACATTTTCATTCACCGCTATGCGGATCTCTCCGACGAGCGCAAGACGGCATTAGGCTACTACTTCGACAGTGAAGTGTTCCCGGTGCTCACGCCGCTTGCTGTGGACCCGGGACGGCCTTTCCCGCATATCTCAAACCTCAGCCTGAATCTGGCGGTCTTACTGCGGGACGAACAGGGGCAGGAACGCTTTGCACGATTAAAAGTACCTCCCGCACTACCGCGCCTGATCCCCATTCACGAAATCTCGCAGCGCTATCAGGGCAAGCCGGAACCAAAGAACAAACGCTTCGTCTTTCTGGAAGAAGTGATCGCCGCCAACCTGCACAGGCTGTTCCCCGGCATGACGCTGCTTGACAGCTACCCCTTCCGTGTGACGCGTAATGCGGATATGGAAATCGAAGAAGACGAAGCCTCCGACCTGCTGGAAACGATCGAAGCAGGTGTGCGGCAGCGGCGTTTTGGGCGGGTCGTGCGGCTTGAGGTGGAAGCAGACATGCCCGCAAACGTGCTGGAACTGCTCAAGGGCTATCTGAACATTGAGCGTTCTGATATCTATCAAGTATGGGGGCCGCTGGGTATGAGCCAGCTCTTTGAGCTGGCGGACGTAGACGCGCCTGAACTTAAGTTTGTGCCGTTCGTACCCCAACGCCCAGCGGTATTCAACCAGAACGACGACATTTTTTCGCTGCTGCGCAACCAGGATGTGCTGCTGCACCACCCGTACGATTCGTTTATGCCGGTGGTGGAGTTCATTCGCCGCGCTGCGTACGATCCCAAAGTGCTGGCAATCAAGATCACGTTGTACCGCGTGGGCAGCAACTCGCCGATCGTCAACGCGCTGTTGGAAGCCCAGGAAAACGGCAAACAGGTTGCGGTGCTGGTAGAACTTAAAGCGCGATTCGACGAGGAAAACAACATCGTGTGGGCGCGAAAGCTGGAAGCGCAAGGCGTCCACGTGGTCTATGGCCTCGTGGGGCTGAAGACACACTGCAAGATCGCCCTTGTAGTGCGCCGCGAAGACGATGGACTGCGGCGCTACGTGCACCTAAGCACGGGGAATTACAACGCCACAACTGCGCGCATCTATACCGATATGGGATTCCTGAGCAGCCGCGAAGAGTTGGGTGTCGACGCGAGCGAGGTTTTCAACCGCCTGACGGGTTACGCTCCTGCGGCAGCCTATCATGAACTTATGGTCGCGCCGGAATATCTGCGCGATGAGTTCGATTATCTGATTCGCCGCGAGATTCAGCACGCAAAGGAAAATCGCGGCGGGCATATGATCCTGAAGATGAATGCGCTGGTCGATCCCAAGCTGATCCGGCGGATCTATGAAGCATCAATGGCCGGGGTGAAAGTCGATCTGCTGGTGCGCGGTATCTGCTGCCTGAGACCGGGACTAAAAGACATCAGCGACAACGTGCGCGTCACCAGCATCGTCGGGCGATTTTTGGAGCACAGCCGCATCTACTACTTCGCAAACGGAGGCGAGCCAGAAATCTTTATGGGCAGCGCCGACCTCATGCCGCGCAATCTCGATCGCCGCGTCGAGACGATCTTCCCTGTGGAAGATCCGGCGCTCAAAGCGCGTCTGGTCGATGAGATCCTGGCGATTCAGATAGCGGACAACGTCAAATCGCGGGAACTGCAGGCGGATGGCACCTACAAGCGGCTGGCGCCCGGCGAGGATACGCCCATCAACAGCCAGCAGTGGTTCATGGAGCAGGCGCGCATCACGTCCTAGCGCAAGGTGTAGATCGACAACGACGCGCCATCCGTGACGAATTCCACCGTACCGTCCTGATCTGTCCGGTAAACTGGCTGCCCGGTGAGGGCTTCGACATCTGCTAGCACGCCCGCATCCGGCAAGCCGCTGCGCTGTCCTGCGCCAACCATGACCACCGCCGCCTGAGGCGATGTTTTTGCCAGCAGTTCCGGTGTATTTGTGTTGTCGTCGCCGTGTCCCGCGAGCGTCAGGACGGTACTGCCCAGGAATTGATTGCTGGCAAGCAGTGCATCGACCCCTTCAGTATCGAGATCCGGCGCGATCAGGAATGACGCGTCCCCATATGTGAGCCGCAGCGCCAGCGCAACCCCGGAAATTCCTGCGTCCTGCGGGATGGCAGCAGGGTGCAATACCTCGATCTGCACACCATCATCCGTACGAATGATATATCCGGCGGACGCCGCAACGGACTGTGCCTGCTGCGATTCCCAACGCTGCATCAGCGCTTGATAGGTGTCCGTCGCGCCATCCTGCCCATTGGTGACCACAGTGTGGACGGTATACGAATCGAGCAGGGAGGGCAGGGCGCTGACTTCAGCGGGCGATGGCTCCGTCACGATCAGCACATCAAGGGTGTGATCCCAGAAGGGGAGCACATCCCCCACGGCGCGGCGCAGTTCGGTCGGGTTTGGACCACCGTTGACCAGGATTTTCGCGCCTTCCGGCGTCTGGATCAGCATCGCGTTGCCGTGCCCCACGTCCAGATACCAGACGTGCAATTTGCCATCCGGCATTTGCAGCGCCACGGTCCATATGAGCACCGCCAGGATCGCGCCCGCAACGGCGACAGAGTAGGTCGTGACGCGTTGGCGAAACTGCGCAAACAGCTCGGCGCGATCGTCCGGGTGCAGCAGTCCGATCAATCCCGCCGCCGCGAGCAGCCCCGTCACGATCCACGCCGCGTTCGGCGTTATTGTGACGGCAAACGACGCCCAGTCCAGATCCGCCAGCCCGCGCACGATCTCAATGGTCAGGGTGAGAGGAATCCACGCGATCCAGGCGAACGCCTGACCGAGCACCGGCAGAATCAAGCCTGCGATCGCCGCCAGACCACCGGCCAGCATGACGTAGGGCTGGAGTGGCACGATCAGCGCGTTGGCAATGAGCGATACAAGCGAAAGCTGCCCGAAATAGAGCAGAATCAACGGCAGGGTGGCAACCTGAGCCGCAAGGCTCACCGCGATGGGTTCCGAGAGCCAGCGCGTGATCTGCCGGGCGGTATCTGCTGCGAACAGCCGGGCCAGTGCAGCTTCTAGCGCGCGCTCGAACCCGTGAGAGAAAAAGACCAATCCGGCAGTTGCGGCGACGCTCAACTGGAAACCCACATCCCACAACACCTGGGGATTCCACAGCGTCATGAGCCACGCGGCAAACGCCAGCGTGGTCAAGCCGTGCGCGCGGCGACCTGTTTGGGCGGCAAAGATCGCCAGACCGCCCATTGCCGCAGCACGCACTACCGAAGCCGCCGCTCCAACGAACACGGTATAGGCCGCGACGCCAATCAACGTGATCCATGCAGCACGACGGCGTCCCAAGCTGGGCTGAAGCAGCCCCATCAGCACGCCGATCACGATCACGATGTTAGAGCCGGAAATAGCGACGATGTGCGCTGTTCCGGTGCGCTGGAACGCGGTTTGCACGTCGTCTGGAATGCTGCTTTCATCGCCGAGCAGGATGCCGCTCAACAGGGGTGCTTGTGGACTGGGAAGCTGCTGATCGATGGCGCGGCCCGCCCGGGCGCGGATGTCGTAGAGCACCGACAGCCAGGGAAGCCCGTGGCCATGATCGAGCACGCTGACCTGGGCATTTTGAATCATCGCGCGGATGCCCTGGCGGGCGAGGTAATCGCGGTAGGAAAAGCCGTCGAATTCCGGCGGCGTCAGCAGCATTCCGCCCACGCTCACGTGATCGCCATAGCGATACTCGCCGTAACGCGGCGCCTGGACCAGCACCGTGCCATCGACCGTGCGCGTTTCGCTTCCCGATGTCAGTGTATCGACGTCAACGCGCAACGCGGTGTAGGTATCGCGTGGATCGGGCGGACGGGTGACCGTGCCGGCGAGTGTCACATAACCGGAACCGGTATAGTACCCAACATGATCGGGCCCCGGTTCGCGCAGCGCGAGGTTGGATCGCGCCGCGCCCGCCGCGAAAAACATGCCGCAGACGAATGCCAACCGCCAGCGCCGGTCGCTCCGCGCAACCAGGGCAAGGCTGGAGCACAACAGCGTTAGCAAAAGCCACAGCCCGGTCGAGGCGTGAGCAGAGGATGCGGCAACAAGGCCCGCGATCCAGGCGGCAACCAGATAGAGTAGAGTCACCGAATGACTCCTTGCGGTTGGACCGAAACGGCGGCGCGACTACCTATCCAGGGCAGAACACGCGGCATCTAAACAGCGTCGTGCGCACCGTTCCAATCACATACAATCCGGTAAGCGGCATCAACCGCTTCGTCCAGACTCAAATCGCTCGTATCCAGGTAAATGGCATCCGGCGCGCGCAGCAGGGGAGCGACATCGCGCCCGCTGTCGATCGTGTCGCGGTTATTGAGTCCCGCACGGATCTCGTCCAGATTGGCGGCCTGGCCGCTGGTAAGGCGCTGTTGGTAGCGGCGGCTCGCGCGCTGATCCAGGGACGCGTCCAGATACAGTTTGAGGTCGGCGTCTGGCAGCACCACCGTGCCGATATCCCGCCCGGCCATGATCACGCGGCCTCGCGCACCGATCGACCGCTGAAGGTCGAGCAGCGCCTGTCGCACCCCGGCCACCGCTGAAATGACGGATACACAGGCTTCGACTTCGGTCGAGCTTAGCAGAGGCGTGATATCCCGCTGTCCGGCCAGGATTGTATACTGGCGACCATCGTCCAGCAAGGGACCGGACAGATCGAGATCCGCGTTTTCCGCCAGGGCAGTCAGCCGGAGCGGATCGTCCAGGCTGATGGACTGTTCGAGCGCGAGCAGGGTTATGGCGCGGTAGAATGCGCCGGTATCGACAAATAAATAGCCGAGCCGCTGTGCCAGGGCAAACGAGATGGAACTTTTACCAGAGCCAGCCGGTCCGTCTACAGCAATGGTAGTAGGCAAAACCAAGGTGAATTGTCCTTCATTGGTTCGAAATCGAGAGCGCGAATCGAGACAACTATACCCTATTTCGTGGGCGCTGGTGAAGCCCGAAAACCACGTAATAGAAGCCGGGATGATGTTGCGACACACTGCTGGCTACCGTACAATGAAGGTGGATGCGTCCTTTCCGCAGGGAGATAGGGCTGATGCGGATTCAAAAAATCCTTTACCGTGGAATCGTCGTACTGGTGCTGCTGGTCGTGACCGCAAGTCCCGTATTCGCCGCGCCGTTCCGGCAGGGGCAGGAAGGCACCCCGCTCGTCTATGGGCAAACCGTTGAGGGTGCGCTGGCTGCGACGACGCCCAGCGCGTTTTATACGTTTGACGGCGCGCTGGGCGATGTGGTGACGGTCAGCATGGAAGCAACGGGCGGCGAGATCGATCCGTTCCTGGTTCTATATGACAGCAACCAGAATCTTCTGGCGACGGACGACAACAGCGGCGGCGGCGAGACTGCCCGCCTGATCTTCGTTATTCCCAGCGTGGGAAGCTATTTGATCCAGGCAACACACAGCGGCGGGGTGGTGTCTGAGGCAGGGGGAACCTTTACCTTAAGCCTGAGTGCGTCCACTAACGGGCAAAGTAGCCCGGAGATCGCAGCAAGCCCCACGCCGGATGCAGTTCCTGATGCGGGCGCGGTGACGGAAAGCCCAGCTGCCGATCCTGTGACCGAGGAAGCCCCTGTGGATGCGTCCGCCGATCTCCCCGCCGAACAGGGCGACAGCACACGCCTGATCGAAGTAAGCTCGGGCGACTCGATTCACGATACGCTCGACCGCCAAACCGCTTTCCGGCTGTACTGGTTCGAGGGGCACGTCGATGGAACGCTGGATATCACGCCCGAAGCGACATCCTCGGACTTTCAGCCTTTGCTGGTGCTGTATAACAGCAGCTTTAGCGAACTTCAACGCGGGCCGTTAGCCAGTGGTATGGCGGCGACGCTGTCCGCGGATGATCTGTATTTCCTGGCGGTGTCGCTGCCCGATACGCGCAGCGCGGGCGGCACGTATGGCTTCACGTTCAACCTGACCGGGCTTTTTGCCCTGGGGCGCGACGCGCAAATGATCGACTACAACCAGCCGCAGGAGGGCAACATTGATGCGGCGGTCCCGGCGGCGGCGTACCGCTTCCAGGGCAGCGCGGGCGAAACCGTGACGGTTACGATGTCGCGCACGGGCGGTGACCTCAACAGCTACCTGTATCTGCTGAACGGCGAAGGCGATGTCCTCAACGAAGATAACGACAGCGGCGGCCAGAACGGCGACGCACAGGTAACTTATCCCCTGCCTGCCGACGGCGATTATGTTGTCGTGGCGACGCGTGTGGGGCAGGAGAGCGGCACAACTTCCGGCAGTTACGATCTGGTGTTGACTTCGGATCGCGTTTCTGCGCCACCGCCCACGGAGGCGTCTGCCCCGGTGCTGCCATCGGATTATGTAGACCTGCCGCAAATCGGCATGGGCGAGACCGTCGAGGGCGAGCTGGACAACACCACGTATATGGATGTGTACGTGTTCCTCGGCGATCAGGGTGATATGATCACGGTGGATATGGAAAGTGGAAATCCCGACGATCCGAATGGCCTCGATCCGATGGTGGTCCTGCTGGATGACGCGCGAATTCCACTGGCCGAACACGATGATATTGTCGAGGGCGAAAACCGGAACTCACATCTCGTGTTCACGCTGCCGCGCACAGGCTACTACGCGATCGTTGCCACGCGTTTCGATCAGGCTGACGGCACGTCCGAAGGACCGTACACGCTGACGTTGAGCAGCGGTAGTGTCGATGTCCCGGAAGAAGATGAACCGGATGCGACACAGCCTGAAATCCCAGTAGAAGTGACGACGCTCGATGCGCTGGCGACCGCTAATCTGGAGCCGAACACGCCGATCCAGTCAACGTTCAACGGGGTGACCGCGCTCTACTCGTTCGTCGGAGAAGGCGGCTCGTTAGTGGACCTCGCGGTGACGACGGATGAGGACCTGGACTCGATCATCATTCTGGCGGATGCCGATCTGGACGAGGTGTTGTCGAGCGGAACCGGCGCGCTCACCGGCGTCTCTTTGCTGGAAGATGGCGAGTATCTGGTCATTCTCGCGCCGCGTTTCGGCCCTGTGGAACAGCCCGGCGGTGGTTATATCATCGCGCTGACACAATCCACGGGCGAGGTTGTGCCAGAAGCTCCGACCGGTACGGATACGGCCACTGACACAGGCTCGAACGTGTTAAGCTACGGCCAGACGGTGTCGGGCGCGATCGATGACGAGACGGTGAGTCAGGTGTATACCTTCAGCGGCTCGGCCAATGATCCCGTGCGCATCACCATGCGGGCCGGGGAAGAGTCGGCGCTGGACTGTTACCTGGAGCTTCAGGACGCAGCCGGAAACGTGATCGACGCCAATGATGACATCGATCCCGGCGTCATCCGCGACTCGCGGATCAACACCAAACTGCCCGCGGATGGGACATACACGATCATCGCGTCGCGCTACGTGGGGCCGGATGCCGAGCCCACGTCGGGCGATTACCAGCTTACGCTTGAGATGGGCGTGGCGGAAGACATCGCCAGCGCTGGGGCCTCGCAGACCGGGGATGTCGTGCCACTGGCTTACGGCGACAACACGGTTAGCGAAATCAACGATGATCAGTATCTGCTGTTTTATGTGTTCGACGGCGCGGCGAACGACATTGTGACCGTGACGCTTGAAAACCTGAGCGGAAACCTGGATTCGGTCATGTTCCTGTACCAATCCACGGACGCGGGTTGGGTCGAGCTGACGCATAACGACGATAGTCCACTGGGGGGCACATATGAAGCCCTGTTGAGCGATGTGACGCTGCCCGCAGACGGCAAGTATCTGATCGCAGTGACGCGCTACGGGATGGAGAGCGAGCACACGACCGGAACGTTTAGCATCACGTTGACGAAGCAGTGAGGCCAGTGACAAGGCGAGGATTCCCGGTGGTTGGGATAAAGTGGATTAAGCGATTTGGGCGACAAGCGCTGGCCGTCTGGCTGGCGCTCTGTTTGTGCCTGCCAGTTTTCGGCACGATTCGCGCGAGCGGACTTCAGCAGGACGGAACGTTGCCCTTTGGCGAACCTGTGAGCGGGGTGCTGGGTGAAGACACGTTCCGGCGGGTGTATACGTTCCGCGCGAATGCTGGCGATCAGATTACGTTGGACATGACCCGCGTCTCAGGTGACCTCGATCCGTACCTGCTGCTGATGGACGCTGCCGGTGGGGTGCTGGCGTCTAGCGATGACAGCGGGAGCGGCACGGACGCCCGCATTGCCGGATGGCGCGCGCCCGCTCAGGATCTGTATTTTGTCGTCGTGACGCGGTTTGGGCAGTCGCATGGCAGCACGAGCGGCACGTATTCGCTGCTGCTGACGCACGCCGAAGTGCAAACGAGCAGCGGAACGTCGCTGACGTTGGGGCAAACGACGCTTGGCAGAATCAGTGCACAGAGTCCGGTGGCATTCTACTTTTTGCGCGTCGAACGGGGTCAGGTGCTTGACCTATCTATGCGGCGCACGTCCGGCGACCTCGATCCACACCTGGATCTCGCCACATCGAATGGGCGTATCATCGCCTCGAACGACGACGATCCACTGGCGCAGGGGACGCTCGACGCCGCGATCCGCAGTTATACCGTTCTGGAAAATGGCATATACGTGCTCGTTGCAACGCGCTTCGGGCGTGAAGCGGGCAACACGGAAGGCAGTTATATCCTGTCAGTGACGCAAGCTGCGCCTGAGTCGCTGGGAGACACTGCCGAGCGCGCGCGGCTGATCGATTATGGGCAGGTGGCCCAGGGCACGATTGACGAGACGGTCGTGGGCCGCTACTACTGGTTCGATGCCAAGCGCGGCGATGTCGTGACCATCAGCCAGGAGACGGACGAAGGAAACCTCGATCCGTTTGTGCGGCTTCTGGATGCTAACCTTGAGGAGCTGGCAACGAACGATAACAGCGGCACGCGCGGGCTGGCACAGATTCTGGCTTATACACTGCCGGATGCCGGGAGGTACTACATTTTTGCGACCCGGGCGGGCGAAGAAGCGGGTCAAACGACCGGCAGCTATACGCTGACGCTGGAAGGGCGGCTGGGTGTTATCGGCGGACGCGCACTGGAACTGCCCTATGGCGGCTCCGCGACCGGCCAGATCGATCCCGATCATCTGTCCGAAGAGTACGTGTTCTTCGGACAGGAAGGCGATATTATTACGGTCACGATGGAGCGCACATCCGGCGACCTGGACGCGTTGTTGACTATTCAGGACAGCGCGCGCAAACAGCTAGGCTTCGATGACGACAGCGCCGGGAACCAGAACGCGCAGCTAGACCGTTTTGTGCTCCCGCGTGATGACATGTACATCGTCGTCGCGTCGCGCTACGATGGGGCCGCTGGTACGACGTCAGGGACGTATCTCTTAAGCCTGGACCTCGTTCGCGCCGGGCGTTAGAGCGTGTCGTGGGTAAAAACAGAAAAAAGCCGGGATCCGTTCTGCGGATGTCCCGGCTTTTTACGTCTGGTGCGGCAGGTGTGGCGCTAGATATCGAATTCGGGCTTTGCCGGTGCGTCTTCTTCGTCTGGCACGGGAATGGTCGAATTGACCACGACATCATCCGGAATGACGACTGCTTCATTCTTGGCCTTACGCGGCTCTGCCGAACCCTCCGGCACGATCAGCATCAGGACGATGTAGATGATGAACCCGGGACCACCCAGCAGGGTCAGCGCGACAAACACCAGCCGAACGAGAGTCGGATCAACGTCCAAATATTCGGCGATGCCACCGCAGACGCCGGCAAACATGCGTTCTTCACGTGAGCGATACAGCCGCTTTTGAGTATTCACAGTGTTCTCTCCGTTAGTGCCACGATTGTCTACACACTATTACGTCAGGGGCAGCGAAGAGGTTGCGGTGCGACTCGTAACCAAGTCGTAAATATGAGGCACTCAGGACATTGAACGCTCGCTGAGCGCTTTCAGACGTGCCAACTGCTGGTGCATGCCCAACGCGTAAACGGGTTCCATCAGCAAGCTGTAGATCTGGCGCATCAGTCCAAACGCATATTCTCGCTGGCGCATGATCAACCACGTACCGCCGTGTTCACGCGGCTTGAGCACATAGAGACTGGTGGTATCCACGGTAGCGATCCAGCGGTTGACGCTGAATGCGCCAAACAGCAGCACATTACTTGGCTCCGCCTGGATTACGTGGAACCCACCATCCATTGACATTCCTGCTTCGGGGGAGGGCATGTCTCGCCGCACGAAGCCCATGCTGGGGACTCCGTGGTTAACCAGCCAATCGCAGACGTAATAACCGGAGCGCTCACGGCCCATCTGGGCCAGCCAGGGCCAGATGGCGTCCGCCGGAGCGTCGATGCCGATGGCCTGTGTGAGCTGCAAATTGGGCTGCGTGATGACTTCATCGCCGGGCAGGGGATGCTCGGCCACACTGGGATGTGTGTGCCACTTCAACAACTGCGGGCGGAGAAAAACATAATATGCCGCTGCGGCTCCGGCGGCGGCCAGGATCTGACGGCCTGACGGTTGGGATTTTTTAGCCACGGCAGTTACCCCATTCAACGTGAAAAAGGCGCGTGACTTTATATATACCCTTTCGATTTGGGCTTGGCAAGACGCGCATTCGGAATTTTTAAGATAATTGTCTATAATATTCGATCGTATATGACGTGATAAATTGCCCTGTGCATGCGAGGGAGTAAGCGATGACCAGCATTTCCGAACGGGGCTACGCACACCCCGATGTTCTCGTGCCTACGGATTGGGTTGCCAATCATTTGAACGATCCCGGCATCCGGATTATCGAATCGAACGAAGATCCGCTGTTGTATACTTCCGGCCACATTCCTGGGGCGGTTGAAGTGGACTGGACCACCGATCTGAACGATCCGCTGCGGCGGGAGTATCTGGATAAATCGGGATTCGAGAGCCTGATGTCGCGGATTGGTGCGACGCCCGATACCACGCTGGTGTTTTACGGCGATAAAAACAACTGGTGGGCGGCTTACGCATTTTGGGTGTTCCAACTTTTCGGCCACACCAATGCCAGGATTATGGACGGGGGCCGCAAAAAGTGGGAGGCCGAAAATCGCCCGATGACGCGCGAAAAGCCGCAGTACCAGACAACGCAGTATCGAGCACCCGAACGCAACGATGACGTTAATCGCGCGTTCCGCGATCAGGTGCTGGCGCACGTCAAAGCGAAACAACCGCTGGTGGATGTGCGCAGCCCGGCGGAATACAGCGGCGAGCGTCTGCATATGGCCGACTATCCGAATGAAGGCGCGCTGCGGGGCGGGCATATTCCCGGCGCAGCTAATATCCCGTGGGGCAGAGCCGTCAATCAGGAGGACGGGACGTTCAAGTCCGCGGATGATCTGCGCGAGGTTTACCAAAACGAAGCACACCTTAGCCCGGACGACGACATCATCACCTACTGCCGCATCGGTGAGCGCAGCAGCCATACATGGTTTGTGCTCAAGTATCTGCTTGGTTACGATCGCGTGCGCAACTATGATGGCAGTTGGACGGAGTGGGGTAATCTGGTTGGCGTGCCCATCGAGCGCTAAGCCGGGATGGGGAGCAGGATTACGGCATAATGAGTGAATATCCCGAAAAACTCAAGGACGTATTGGACGACTTCGGCTTTGTGACGGATCGCAGCGAGCGCGCAGAGTTGTTGATGGACTATGCCAGCCGGTTCGAGCCGGTCCCGGCGCGGATCGCTGAATCGCCATATCCAGAGGACCACCGCGTGCCCTTCTGCGAGTCTGAGGCGTACGTGTGGTCGGAGCCGGAAGCCGACGGCGCGCTGAAGTACTTTTTCGCCGTCGAAAATCCGCAGGGCCTATCAGCGATGGCGATGGCGGTGATCCTCGACGAAACGCTGAGCGGCGCACCGATTGAGAAGGTCGCCCAGGTGTCTCAGGATATCGTGCTGCAAATTTTCGGGCGAGAGATCTCGATGGGCAAGGGGCAGGGGCTGATGGGTATGGTCAGCGTGGTTCAAGCAGAAGCGAAACGTCACCTGGCCGAACAAGACTGATATCAAGCTGCAATGACGCGGCGATCCTGCTTGACTGGATCGCCGCGTTTTGCATTTAAAACCGTCCTTGCATCGGCGCGGTATAGCCAGTTAGCTCCGCATACCCGTAGCCGGTTGCATCGCCGTCGATGCGCACCGCGCCTTCCCAGTAGCTGATGCCTTCGGTTAGCTCCTGGTCCGCCACCAGCGGCGTGACGCTGATATGCAGCGGCTGATCATCCCCGGTATCAACGCGGATATCCCACTCTGCGGGATAAACCGCTCCCGTGTGAGGGCTGGTCCAGGTTGCGGTCGAGCTGATGGTGAAAGCGGCGGCATCGAGCTTACGCGTGCTGCCATCGGGCAGAACCAGCAGACCGCTGAATGCCGGATCGGTGCTGCCGTCCTGAAGGCGGATCTGGCCAAGCATCAGTTCCCGGTCGTCGTCCAACTGAAGGCCGAACCAGTCCCACCCGATCACGTTCTGACCCAATGCACTGGTGCTGAACTCGTGGTCCGTCCACGTCGCGCCGCTGACCGTATAGGTTGTTTCTCCGATGCGGATTGTGCCCTGCGTGAGCAGGCGGGACAGCGAATAGTAGTAGCTTGCTTTGCCCGGCTCGGCGCTTTTGGGGCTGAGGCCGTCGTCACCTTGTAGAGCGGGCGGCTTCACCTGTTCCAGTGATAGAGCGAGACTCGCTTCGTCGGTGGCGGCGGTGATCCGCGTTTGCCGGGAGGCAGAGTCGAGCGCGATCACCTGCCAGTCATCCAGCCAGACGCGGTATACCGGATCGGTGGACGCGCCCGCCAGCGCGCCCCCGGCGCGGCTGAATCGCTGCGCCTGAATGAAACGCTGCGCTTCGACATCCGTGACGGTCAGGTGTGCCATGTAGACCTGATTCGAGCGCCACTCTGAGTCTGAGGTAGGGGCGTCGGGCGCGATCGCGCGCCGGAAAATCGTGAACTGGAAGCCGAAGCGACGGCCCGAGTCATCCGCGAGGTTGCCGGTGTAGTACCACCATTCCGTCTGAAACTCGGGGTGCGCGCCGTAGTCTGTCGGAAAATACCATTCGTACGGTGCATCCGCGCGTTTGAAACCGTCGATGCCAGTGTTGATGGCCGGGTAAAAGACCGCGTTGGCGCTTACCGCGCCACTCTGGCGGTTATCCAACAGCCCCCAGGCGAGCAGCCCGACGCTCAAGACCAGCACGGCGATAGGAACCAGCCGTCGCATCAATCCAACTATCCCTTCAGCGCGGCGATCAGGTCGTCCGCTGCGCCGTCACGTTCCAGCAGGCCGCAGACTTGCAGCCGCCGGATTAGGTCGATCCAGTGCTCGCGGCGCGGGTCGCTGGCAAGCATGGGGCCAAGGATTGCCACCGCGCCGGGAATATCGGCGGGCTTGTCGGCCAGATCCATACCTTGCCAAAACGCAAGTTCTTCCAGCTCTGGGGCGGCTTCACGCGCTTTGGCCCACTGCGCCAGGGCCTCGTCGCGCTTTTCCTCCGCCAGCGCGCGCGATCCCAACGAATCGATGCGCAGGGCGTAGCGCAGCCGGACCAGCCGCGCAAGCTCGTCCAGGGGGCGCTCGTGCTCGTCCACGCGCAGGTCGTAATCGGCGCTCCAGGCTGGCTCGCTGCGATCGCCGGAAACGACCTTGAGCGCCGCGGACTGCATGCCGCGAATGTCGCCGCCCTCGGCCTGGGCCGCGAAGAGGGCGGCCATCATACGCTGCGCGAGATTGCCTTCGGCCTGCTCGTAGGCGCGCGCCATCGCGTCTACAACAGTGGGATTGGTCATCATGTTCGCCTGGACGCTGTAGCCGTCGCCTGTGTGGTGGCCCGCTTCAGGAATACAACCGCTGCCCGTCCAGGCGGCGGCATGGCCTTCCCGATCGACTACGGCAAGCTGTCGGCGCTTTGCATCAGGGTCGGAGGCAACCAGAGCATCAACGACTCGCTGCGCCGGAACCCCTTGATCCAACAGCGCGAGGCCAAGCGGCCCGAAGCTGACGTTGGTCAGCGACTGCGTAGCGATCGCGCCGGTACCGGGAAGCAGCCACGGGACGGCGCTCCCGGCGCACATCTGGTGCGTCTGAACGGCGACTCCAAACTGTCCGGTTTCGGGATCGCGCGCGACGATGCTGTACGTGCTGTTCATCTGCGTGTGATGCCAGTCCATGTTATTCGCTCCGTAGTGCCTGTACCGCGGCCAGACGGCTCAGCCTCCAGGCAGGGTAGATACCCCCTGCCAGTGCTGCCGCCAGCGCGACCGCGAATGCCTGGATAAATTCTTGCGGCGTCAGGTTGAGAGTAATAGTCCACCCGAACGAGCGCACATTGATAACCTTGATCAAAATCAGCGCCAGTGCAAGTCCGGTAGGGGCAGCCAGGATGCCCGCCGTGCTGCCCATCAGGCCGGTCTGAATGAACGTAAAGACGCGCAGTTGGCGGGGCGTCATACCGTTGGCCCGCATGATCCCATACTGGCGCGTGTGTTCCAATTGGAGCGCCATCAGCGCGCTCAGAATGCCGATAAAGGCGACGATGATCGCCAGCAGGCGCAGCGCGATGGTGATCGCAAACGTGCGGTCGAAGATCTTCAGCACGTTGGCGCGCAAGGCGCGGTTGCTCTGGATTTGCAGCCCCTCCATGCCGGGAATCGTATCACGCACGTGTTCAATTATGGTTTCCGGCGCAACACCCGGTTCCAGCACCAAGCCGATGGCGGTTAACGACGAATCGTCGAAATACTGGGCGTATACAGCATGCGCCATCATGATCGCGCCCTGATCGGTGGTGTAGTCGTAGTAAACACCTCCGATGGTAAATGTTTCTGGCCCGCGATCGGTGAGCAGGGTGACCGTGTTACGATCGCGGCTGATATGCCGTCGGTATGCGAACGGCTCGCTGACCATCACGACGCCGCTTTCAAGGGCTTGCCAGTAATCTCCAGTCGGTGCATCGAGCCACGCGAAGCGCCGCTGGCCATGGGAAATGTCCATGCTGGGCACGATCAAATTCGCGGGCGGCAAATCGGGATAGTCGGGCGTGATCACCGTCAGGTCGTGCATGGTGGCAACCTGGGCTACGCCCTCGACATCCGCCAGCCGCGAGGCCAGCGCGGGATCGATTATGACCTCGATGCCCGCCGCGCCCTCCGACGGTGACGAAATGTAAACATCCGCGCCAAGCGTCGTGGCGAGCCAGTTGGTGACTGTCACACGGAAGCTGCGGATCATGACGCTCACGCCAACGATCACGCTGACGGCCAGCGTCAGGGCGGCGACCGCGAACGCGGTGCGGCTGAGCGAGCGCGCAACTGCGCGCGGGGCCATACGTCCCAAAACGCCGAAAAGTCGATCCGTAACCGGCCCGACGAGCGCCATGCCCGCGATCAACGTCAGCGGGGTGAGCAGGGCGCACCCTACCAGTACGAGGAACAGGGACGTGAAGCTGACCGTCAGGCTGCGGGTCTGGATTTGCAGCACGACCACCCCCGCCAGAATGAGCACGACGGCTCCGGCGGAGACGAACGGGAGCGCCTGTCGCGTGCGCTGCTCGACATCCGAGCGGCGCAAAACGCCGACCGGCGGCGTGCGAGTTGCCTCGTAAGAAGGGATGATCGCGGCGACGAAACTGGCAATCAGTCCAATCGCCACGCCGCGCAGCATCGTGCCCGGCTCGATGGCGACGCTCTGCACATCCACACGGAAGTAGAGATCGTTAATCGTTTGCGCGACCAGCCCCACAATGCTGCGACCCAACAAGATGCCCAGCCCCAGCCCCAGAATCGTGCCGACGATGCCCAGCGTCATCGCTTCGGCCAGGATCATGGTGAAGATCTGCCGCCGGGTTGTGCCCAGCGCGCGCAAGATTCCGATCGTAGAACGGCGCTGCACGACGCTGAACGTCACGGTGTTGTAGATCAGGAAGACGCCAACCAACAGGGCGAGCAAACTCAACGCGCGCAGATTGAGCGCGAACGCATCGATCATCTGGCTCAGCGCGCCGCTGTTTGCAGATGGCGTCGTCAGGCGAAGATCGGGCGGCAGAATCGCTTCGATGCGGCGCGTGTCGTAGCCGTCCGGCAGAATCAGGTCGATGCGCGTCAGCAGGCCGGGCTGCCCGGCGATCTCCTGCGCAGTGGCGATATCGGCCAGAACCAGATCGCTCAGCGCCTGCTGCGAAAGCTCATCGTCGGGCTGGATCAGTCCCACGATCGTCACGTCCACGCGGGACTGCGTTGGCGTTTGCAGGGTGAGGGTATCGCCGGGAGCGAGGCCAAACTCGTCCGCCAATGCCTGCGCGATAAAGACGCGGTTCGGCTCGGCAATGAAGCTGTACAGCGCTGAGGCCTGCGCCGGATCGATGGTCCACGTGCCCGCCGGAAGATAATCACGGAAGGGCGCTTCGGCCAGCGGATCGACGCCCAGCAGCCGCAGCGTACGCCCGTTAACCGACAGACCGCGCACGGTGGATTCGATTACTGGAGCGCTGGTTTGCAGCCCGAGATCGATGCGGATCTGGCGGTAGATGTTGCTTGGCACACCGCTCGTCCCGACGATCTGGTGCGTGGTGCGGCCCGTGATGCTGGTCACGCTGAGCTTGAAGGCGCGCAGGGAGGAAGCGTTCGCAAGATCGATGGCGACGCCAACGGCAACGCCCAACGCAATGCCGATGATAAAGAGCAGGCTCTGGAACAGCCGCCGGTCAATGTGCCGTTGTGTCAGACGCAGCAGGATAGGTGTAATCACGGTACGGCGCTCTACTGGTTCTCAGGGTGAACAGAGCGGGGCGATTCAACCACGGGAACGAGCCTTCCGTCCTGAATGCGGTATACCCGGTCGGCCAGTGGCACGATTTCCGGGTTGTGAGTCGCCATCAACAGCGTCCGCCCAGATTGGCGGGTCAATTCCAGCAGCAGGGTCAGCACACGGCTGCCCGTGTCTTCATCTAAATTCCCGGTTGGCTCGTCGGCCAGAACCAGGGCGGGCTGGTGAATGAGCGCGCGGGCGATAGCGATGCGCTGCTGTTCACCGCCGCTCAGCTTGTCGGGAAAGTCATTCGCCCGGTCGGCCAGTCCCACACGCTCCAACAAGACGCGCGCCTGCTGTTCGGCGCGCTTACGCGAGTCCCCGCGTAATTCCAGCGGCAGCGTGACGTTTTCGAGTACGGTCAGGGTAGGGATCAGGTTGAAGAACTGGAACACGATCCCGATGCGGTCACGCCGGAACACCGTGCGCTGGTACTCATTCAGCCCTGTGATATCCGTGCCATCGATATTCACGGCGCCGCTGGTCGGTTGATCGAGCCCGCTAATGAGATTGAGCAGGGTGCTTTTTCCGCTGCCACTGACGCCGAGCAAAATCACAAAATCGCCCTCATGAATGTCCAGGCTCACGCGATCGAGGATTGCGCAGTCTTCACAGCCAGGTGTGTAGCTTTTGCTCAAGTCGCGGATTTCCACGATGACGGGGGAGGGGGCGCCGTTTGTTTTTGCCATGCCGTGTTATTCCTGAGGGTTGTGAACCGGACGCGTGATAGATTTCTCAATTGGAAATCTGATTATAACAAGCCATGCTAAGTTAAAGTGCGGCACGGCATGTGCATTTGATGAGAAATGCAAACGGAGAGAACAGCCGAAACGTAAACAAAGACCCTAACAACGATTTTGCCAGAGTCTTTGAGTGAAACGTATTGAGTTAGTATTCGACGCTGCCAGACCGATCAGCGGCGCAGGCTCAGCCCCAGGCGGCGCGCACGTCCGTCGATATTGAGCACGCGTGCGCGGACTGTTTCGCCCTCGTGAACCACGTTGCGCGGGTGGAGGAAGTGGCCTTCGGCCAGCTCTGAGACGTGGATCAGCCCCTCAAGCCCTTCTTCGATGCACACGAACGCGCCGAAATCGACTACGTTGGTTACTTTGCCCTCGATGATCTGCCCGACGGCGTAGCGCTGTTCCACGGTTTTCCACGGATCGGGGCGCAGGCGCTTGAGGCTCAGCGCGACGCGGCCCTGGTCCTGATCGACGCTCAGCACGTAGACCTGGATCGTTTGCCCGCGCGTAAGCACGTCGCGCGGATGCCCGACACGGCCCCAGCTCAACTCGCTGATGTGGATCAGACCTTCCAGCCCGCCGAGATCGACAAATACGCCGAAGTCACACAAATTTGTGACCTGTCCGGAGCAAATGTCCTGCTCGCGGATGGTGTTGAGCACGCTGGCGCGCGTCCCCGGTTGAACCTGGGCGGCGCGCTCGGAGAGGATCAGGCGGTTTTGGTCCTGCTCAAGCTCGATGACACGCAGCTTCAGCATCTGCCCGATCCGCGCCGCAAGATGATCGCGGCGCTCGCGCAGATCAGCCAGTACCGGGAAATCGACCAGTTGGCTGGCCGGAATGAATCCCCGCAGGCTGTTCCACTCGACCAGCAGTCCCCCTCGATTGTGGCCGATCACACGCAATTCTACTGTCGTATCCGAATCGAATACTTGTTGAACCTGCTCCCAGTCGGCCTGGGAGCCGTTCAGCGATCCATAGGCCGGAATCGCGTCTTCAAAATCATAACCATCCCAAAACTCATCTTTCTTGCGAGACGTCCCCCCCTCAGCTGCCACTTCCCCCTCATGTAGCAGCGCTTCCCAATAGCCTTCGTCAGGCGGAAGGGGCTGAGAAGAACCATACTGTCTAAGCTCTGTGGTCATGTCCACCTTCCTCAGCCTCAATCTATCACGTTGCACTCGTAACCCGGGATACCCAACAATACGAAGATGCAAATAGAAACTGGGTTATTATAGAAATGCTAAAATTCCTTGTCAAACCGGCTCCGCCACGCGGAACATTTCCCCGCAGTTTTGGGCCGTTCGATGCCATACGCTCGGCAAAAGGCTGCGGACTTGAGGCAGCCGGTCACCGGCTCTGCTCGGTTTCGGGCGGCTCGCCATCTCGTTCCAGGGCGCGGCGCTCCATTTCGACCACCTGATGCGCGACCTCCTCGATCGCAATGCGCTGCTTCCGGTACAGGTCGGATTCGCTCATCGCCAGCCGCAGGGCTACATCGCGCACCTTGCGGCCTTGCAAAAAACGCATCTCAAGAATGTTGTAGAGAATCCACTCAGTTGTCGTCAGGCTGCGCTGGCCTTCCGGCTTGAGATTTTCGATCGCGCGGGCCAACACGGCACGCAGCGCCCGCACGGGGTTCGAATCTTCAAGTTCTTCCATCTCGTGCCAGACGATGTTCAGACCGAGTAGCTCACTGTCTGTCAGCTTGGGACCGCCCCAGTAATCCCGCAGAGCGTCTTTGACCCAGTCGGAGAATTCTGGATCGCTGGTGAGATCTCCCACCGCTGCTGTTGGGATTTGAGCGACATGTCCATACCGCGAAATGCCGCGCCACTGGTGCATAGCATCCATTTGGGATGCCAGCCCTTCCAGGACCAGGAATATTTCCGATTGGAGTTGTACATCCTGTAATACTTGCGCGGACTGGTGGGCCAATCCTTCGAGCATTGCCCACTCATCAGAGAGAAAATCCGGGGCTGCTGCGCGTGCCCACAGCCCTAGAATGCCGATTAACTCCGGTTCCGCATCGTGGCTGGGCATTTGAGCCGCACGCAGCGGAATCAGCCAGTAGGAATGCCACACGAACACGCCATCCACACGGCGGAGATTGCCATCAATCGCATTGTCGCTCGAACCGTTCTGGGCGATCAGTATCGACAATTCAGAACCGGTCAAAGCTTCAGGGGAGGGTAACAGCGACCCCACAACCTGCACAAGCTGGGCTTGTCCGCCCTGGACGCGTGCGACAAAGGCGGTGGGGACGCGCAGACTGTCACACAGCGCCGCCAGGATCGATTCGAGAAGTTGGGTAGCATCCGCCTGGGTGAGCAGACGATCGCCAAGCTGCTGAATCCACTGCGCGCGCTGCTGATCACTGGTGTAAATCAGCCAGCGCTGCAAAACAGGCAGGACGAGCGTGATCGACCACTGCAAAAACAACAGGGTCGTCACCGCCACGAAGGGCATGGCCGAATCGCCATCGACTCCCAGAAAATTCGTCACCCGCGGCACGAACAGAATCATGACGAGCACCGCCGCGCCTGTCACCGGTCCGCGCAGTACGAATTCCAGCAATTGAACCTTGATCACGCGATCTGGTCGTTCCGATCCGAAAAACGACAGCGGGTAGGCCATGAAGACCAGCATCAGCAGGATCAGCAGGTTGGCGAGATTGAGCATGATCAGCAGCGTCGTGGTGCTGGCCCGCTCAAGCTCTCCGAACAAAACCGTAAACGGAAACAGCCCGTAGATGGGCGACAGGAATACAGAGAGCAGGTAGGTCATGCGCCGCCGGGTATAGCGTGTGAGACAGCGGCGGCGCGCGCGAATCACGTTGATCATTGAGACGGTCGCTATGGTAACGAGGTAGGCCATATAGACCGGGAAGGCGGACTCTGCGACCATACGCGGCATCACTGCCGTTTCGGGGCCGGTGATCAGAACGTCGGTGAAAATTGCCAACAGGGCGAAGGTAGCCCCGATGATGTACGAGATCCGGACGACCAGCCGCCGTCGACCGCGCGAGGGACGGCCAGTCGTCGCCAGCAGCGCATCGGACAGGTGAAAGAGGGCGGCTGGAACGATAGAGATCCCGATCCACTGGAAGCGCAGCCATACGTCGAGGTAGCGCTGGCCGGGATCGAGCGACACGAACACGTCGCCCAGATAGGTGAGCGTGACGCATAACAACACGATAGAGGACGCGCGCGTGACGTGGCTCTGGCTGTGCCGAGACAGGTTATAGAGCAGAATCGAAACCGTAAAGATCACCACCGTAGCGGTGAGTGTCTCGTTGAGGAGCTCAAGAGAAGCCAGCAGCGTATCAGAGGCGATCATGATATCCGCATAACCCGACCGACAGCAGCGGTGCTAGAGCCGCTTGCTGAAAAACAGGGCAATATCCTGATTGGCATAGTAGTGATCGTTGAAACCGCAGAAGGTGAATCCTTTGGAGAGCGCGAAGCTAATTCCTGGGAAGTTCTTGGTCTGCGTTTCAATGGTCAGTGTCTGCAGGTGGTGCAGGGCAGCCCAGCGGGTCGCCTGCTCAAGTAGGGCGCTGCCGATGCGCCGTCTGCGAAGCGGCGCGCCGACCACCAGATCAACGATCCAGCCGCGATGGGCGGCATCCACCCGCATATTGACGTAGCCTAATATAACATTGTCTACTGCCGCAACCAGAAAACAATCGCGCTGACGCCAGGCTTCCAGCAGGGTGGCCGGGTCTTTGGGGTAGTTCGCACGGACTGTGCGCGGCAAGCGCACGGTCCGGAAGCGCACGAGCGTCTCGTCCGCCTCTTGCCGGACATCCATTTGCCATACGAAGTCCGTGTCGCTGGTATGGTCGAGCTTGGAGCACAGGATCAGCTCGTCGTTTCCCCGAAGTTCGCGGACTATAAATTGGTTGACTGTGTTCGATTTCATAGCTCGAAATTGTACCTGATGGCGCAAAACGACGGCAATGCCAATAATTTACCATTGTGAAACGTTAAACCTCGAAATAATCATCCAAATCGATTTGATTTTTGGCGTTTTCTGTACTAGCATAAGCTAGTAAGGGTTCAACAAGCTAAACCACAGTATAAGCTCGTGTTCTTTAGCTGGCCGCAGTGGCGCAATTTGGTCGCGCCGTAAGTATGCGGCAGCAGCCCGATAGAGAAAACAGACTTGGCAGTTTACGATAACTCTGCTTATATTCGATTAATAGCAAATCTCCCACGTCAATCAAGGCGTTCCTCATGTGTGGGCTTCCACTTCTTCAAAGGAGGTGATGGTCGTTAGAAGCGCCCCCACAAATTCCTGGAATGTGTGGTTCTCAAAAGAATTCTACTCAGGAGGATTTTCAATGCTAAAGCGTTCTCTGGTACTGGTCTTAATGCTGGCTCTGGCGGCAGCTGTCGTCGGCCCGGTAAGCATCAGTCGCGCCCAAGACGATATTGAATGTTTTGACAGCAACGGGTCATCCGTATCGGTCATCAGCGTTTGGGCTGGTGAAGAAGAAGAGACTTTCAAGCAGGTACTGTCGCCCGTTCTTGAAGCATGCGACCTAACTCTCAACCACGAGGGTACGCGCGATCTGCCGACCGTACTCTCGACCCGCGTGGATGGCGGCGAGCCGCCGGATATCGCTTCGATGCCGAACGTGGGCGCCCTTCAGCAGTATGCGGATCAGCTCGTTCCGCTGGCCGATGTGAACGTTAACGCCGACAACTACAACCAGAGCTGGCAGGATCTTGGCTCGGTGGATGGCACGTGGTACGGCCTGCCGATCAAGACGGACATCAAGTCGCTGGTGTGGTATAGCCCGCTGTCGTTCGAACTCGAAGGCTACGAAGTTCCGACGACCTGGGAAGACTTCACGGCGCTGCTCGATACGATGGCCGGAACCGATACTCCGCCGCTTGCGATGGGTTTCGAGAGTGGTGGCGCGACCGGCTGGACTGGTACGGACTTCGTGCAGGACATCCTGCTGCGTACGCAGAGCGCTGAGTACGTCCGTGGGCTGGATACCGGCGATACGAGTTGGACCGATCAGGGCGTGGTCGATGCCTGGACCATGTACGTGGACTGGGTAAACAAGTATGCGGCAGGCGGCTCGGAAGGCACGCTGACCACCAGCTTCAACGATGCGATCCTTCAGCCGTTCCAGGATCCGTCCGAGGCGTGGATGGTGAAGCAGTCCGGCTTTGCTGGCACCGCGACCATTCAGCCCGCTTTCCCGGACTTCCAGTATGGTGAAGACTTCGCGTTCTTCGTGCTGCCGGGTATCGGCGGCGATCCGGCCCCGATGCAGGTGGGCGCGGACTTTATCGCTGTGTTCAATAACACCCCGGCGGTTCAGGCCATCATGGCTTACCTGACCAGCGCGCCAGGTGCGACGGCATGGGCGGCCAGCGGCTTCGACCTGACCCCGAACTCGGCGGTCGACATCTCGGCTTACGAGAACCCGATCTCGGCGGACAAGGCGCAGGCGCTGTTGGATGCGCCGGAAGTCGTGTTCGACGTGGGCGACCTGCTGCCGGGTGGCGCGGGCCAGGCCGAGTTCGATGCGATCACGGCTGCTGTTGGCGGCGCGGACGTTGCGGAGCAACTGGCGACCATCCAGCAGGCTTTCGACGAGGCCTCAGGCGGATAGTCGACATGCGAGATAGCAGTCACTCGCTGATGTACTAACCTGTGACCTGCCCTAGGGGAGGCGTTCCTAAGAGCGCCTCCTCTTGCGTTCTTTGGGGGACGAAGGAGAGAGCTGATGAGCAGCACTACGCCCATGATCATGCGGCAAGGACGCGCAGTGCCGTGGTTATATGTGGGCCCGGCATTGATCATTATGGCAATTTTTGTGGTTTATCCTACGCTGCGCACCACTTATTTGAGCTTCCGAAACGACTCTGACTCGGGCTGGGCGTCATCGACCTGTCCAGACTCAGAGTCATCCTGTGCGGGCATTTTTGAAAATTATCGCCGCGCGTTTTCGAGCGATTCGGGCCGGACGGCGCTGGGCAATACGGCGCTGTGGCTGGTCGTCATGGTCCCCGGCACGGTGATCTTGGGGCTGCTGCTGGCGGTGCTGACTGACAGAGTGCCGTACGAGTCTCTGGCGAAATCGATCATATTTTTACCAATGGCGATTTCGTTCGTGGGCGCAAGTATCATCTGGCGCTTCGTTTACGACCCCAATCCCAGAATAGGTTTGTTGAATGCGATTCTTAAATTGTTTGGCGCAGACTCGAAGGCATGGCTGGCAACTTCGCCCCCGGGTAATACGTTCCTGCTGATCGTCATCGGCATCTGGGTCTGGACGGGCTTCACGATGACCATTCTGGCCGCCGCGCTGAGGAGCATTCCCGAAGAGATTCTCGAAGCGGCGCGCGTCGATGGCGCGAATGAGTTCCAGGTGTTCTTCCGCATTATGCTGCCGCAGCTTCTTCCCACGATCGCCGTGGTGCTCACCACCATGACCATCAATACCCTGAAGATCTTCGATATCGTCTGGGTGCTGAAAGGGATCGATACGGACGTCATTGCGACTCGCATGGTGTCGGAACTGTACCTCTATAACAACGACGGTCTGGCGGCGGCCTACGCCGTCATCCTGATCTTGTTGATCATTCCGGTGATGATCCTGAACATTCGCCGCTTTAATGCTGAGGAGGCTGCACGATGAGCAAGCAAATGCGCGATCGCATCGTGTTGGTTCTCAACCGGATTCCGGTGAATGTCGCGGTCATCGGCCTGTGCATGATCTGGCTCATCCCAACATTGGGCCTTTTTGTGACTTCGTTCCGCCCGCAGGAAGCCGTCACCAAATCTGGGTGGTGGACCGCGCTTTCCAGTACAGAGGCTGATTCGACAGCTTACGATCAGTCTTGCGCAGGCTGTCACGGAGCCGACCTGAAGGGCGTCGACGGCGTCGATCTGAGCGATTCGGCGCTGATTACCGATCAGTTCAAGGGCAACGCGCGCCGCGTCCAGTTGATCTTCCGGGGTGAACTGGAAAACGGCGATCCGCATGTGCCTGAAGATATGGAGCCCTCCGATCCGGCTCAAGCTGCGACGGAGATTCTCGCGTATCTGGAAGCGCAAACTGGCGCCGGTACTGAGCGGTTTACGTTGAATAACTATGAAGACGTACTCGTTGGCTACGATGCGCGCGGCGGCACATATGAAGAGGCGTGCGATACTGAGGGGCCGACCGGTACACGCAGCTGCGAGTTCTGGAAAGACGCCACACGCCAGGGCGCGATCTTCCGGGGTGTGTTGAACAGCTTTGCAGTAAGTATCCCCGCCACGCTGCTGCCGATCCTGTTTGCCGGGTTCGCGGCGTATGCCTTCGCATGGCTCGATTTCAGCGGGCGCAAGGTCTTGTTCACGATCCTGGTTGGACTTCAGATCGTGCCGCTTCAGATGACCCTCGTGCCGATCTTCCGGCTCTACGCGCAGCTTGGATTGAATGGGTCGTTCCTGGGTGTATGGTTGTTCCATACCGGATTCGGCTTGCCCTATGCGATCTACCTGATGCGTAACTTCATCGCAACGCTTCCGCGTGACCTGTTCGAATCGGCGTATCTGGATGGGGCAGGGCACTTCCAGGTCTTCCGTAAGATCGTGCTGCCACTGGCGCTGCCCGCTATCGCGGCGCTGGGCATCTTCCAGTTCCTGTGGGTGTGGAACGATCTGCTCGTCGCGCTGATCTTCCTGGGCAACAAAGCGCCCGTCCTGACCTACCAGTTGAGCCAGCTCGTAGACTCGTTGGGCGGCGGGTGGCACCGTATGACGGCGGCGGCGTTCATCAGCATGGCCGTGCCGGTCATCGTGTTCCTGGCCTTCCAGCGCTTCTTCGTGCGCGGGCTGCTGGCCGGTTCCGTGAAGGGTTAATTCGCCCGGCAGATCTTTTGCAGTTCATTAAGCCTCCTGTGGGTCCGCACAGCCCGGCGCTGGGGAAGTACAGGAGGCTTTCTTGTATCTAGAACCGGCAATTGGTGTTGAGATCGTTAACGTACGATTTGTCTTGCATTTTGTGTTCATGTAAAATGCGTGGAGTGTTGTGCGGTCGGTTGTGCTACCATGCCATGTGGCAGCTTAATAAGAAAGGCTGGGCCTATGGGACGCCTCGTACCACAGTTCAAGATCATGGCTAAACCTGTACTGAGTTCGTTAGCGCCGTCGCTCTTCCGGCTGGGACTCGTGCTGCTGGGCGTGATCATCGGCTTGCTGTGGGCTTACCAGGGCGCGCCGATCAAGTTTTATGACGCGGAACCGGTTCATCTGGCCGATGGCTATAAAGACCAGTGGATTAAGATGACCGCGGTCGAACTGGCCTCTACCGGTGATACTGCCGAGGCTGCGCGTAAGATCGTGTCTGCTGGCGTTACGCCGGGCATGATCGAGACTCTAATTCAGGAGAATCAGGCTGATGCGCAGCTAGCCGGACAGCTCGGTACGCTGCTGCAAGTCGCCAACGAAAACGCGGCTGCGGCGGCTGAACAAGCGAAGGTTATCGAGCACAGCACTGCCGGAAATCTGCTCAGTCCGCTGCTGTGCCTGGGCGGAGTCGCGCTTATCGGGATCGTTTTGGCCTTCATCATGACCTTCTACTGGGCCGTGCCGGTTGGAAAATGGGCCAAGCCCAAGACGGGCCAACCCGCGCGTAGGCCCGCCGCTGGGACCGGCGGCAGCGCTGGCGCACCTGCGGCCAACATGCCAACGGGACCGGTTACTACGAACGCGGAACGTATAGCCGTGAAGCGCGCCGCATCTGAGCAGAAGACCGACTTTGCGGCGGTCGGTGAAGCTGCACCCGTCGTGCAGCACGTATCTACATACGTGTTGGGTGACGATCTCTACGATGACTCCTTCAGCGTTGAGACGCCGAGCGGTGAGTTCCTGGGCGAATGTGGCTCCGGTATCTCCGAGACGATTGGCGTTGGCGAGCCGAAGAAGGTTACCGCAACCGAAGTCTGGTTGTTCGACAAGAACGACATCCGCACCGTGACCAAAGTGCTGATGAGCCAGCACGCCTACAACGATCAGGCGCTGCGCACCAAGCTTGCGCCGAAGGGCGAAGCTGTTCTGATCGAGCCGGGCACGATTACGTCGCTGGAAACGCAGACACTGCGGGTCCAGATTCGTATCGTCGATATGCAGTACGGGCAGGGTGCGCTTCCCGCGAACAGCTTCTTCGAGCGTCTTACGGTCGAGATCGCGGCATGGCAGAAGGAAGGTGGGGCTGGCGGCTCGACGCCCAATAATCCGGCCTCGGCATTCGGTGATACCGCGGAACTGCTGAACTACTAACGCCGCGCAGCATTTCAATGCAAAAACAGGGGTACGAGCTGCTCGTACCCCTGTTTCGTTTGGTTGTATGCTGGCTGAGAACGGCGTCAGCGTGTGATCTTTTTGATCGTCACGATGCGCTCCCCGGCGGGTATGGCAACGTGGACCTTCTGCCCCTTACGGCGTCCGAGCAGGGCGCTGCCGATCGGGCTTTCGTTCGAGATTTTGCCGTTGCGCGGATCGGCTTCTGCCGCACCGACGATGCGGTACGTCTCAGGCTCATCTTCGTCTTCGCCCAGAATGGTGACTTCGCAGCCCACAGTGACTTCCTGCGGGGTGTTGTTGTTATTGCCATCGTCGATGATCGTTGCACTGCGGAGCAGTTTTTCCAGGTACAGAATACGTCCTTCTAGGAACGCCTGCTGCTCTTTCGCGTCGATATAGTCTGCATTTTCGGACAGGTCGCCCTGTGCGATGGCTTCTTTAAGCTGCTGGGCGAGGCGCGGACGCTTCACCTTGAGCAGATCTTCTAACTCGCGGCGGAGTTCCGCCGCGCCCTCAGCCGTCAGGTACTGATTTTCCTCCATACGATTACCTTTGATTTCTATAAGAGATACAAGAATAGGGTTTTACGGGCGCTGGAACGGATCGAACAACCGCCGCCATTCTTCGAGCGCGAAGCGATCCGTCATGCCCGCGATGTAATCGCAAATTCCACGCGGCAGCCCGCGATGCTCGATCGCTTGCTGCACAGTGGGCGGCAGTTGGTTGGATTCGGCGGTATAGGTTTCGAACAACTGCGTTACGACGCGTTCCGCCTTGACTGCCATCCGCACGACACGATAGTGGCGGTAGAGGCAGTCATAGAGGAATGTTTGCAGCTCGTGGTTCATGGCTTCGAGATGGTCCGAATGCACCACGACATTATAGGGCAGCCGCTGCAAATCCTCCGGGCTGGTGAGATCCAGACCCTCTAGTTTCGCGCCGGTTGCTTCGATGACATCGTTGATTTCGATGCCGATCATGCGGCGGATGATCTGGTGCCGGATCTGCTCGGTAAAGTGCCGACCGTCCCAACCGATGCTGTCCTTCAGCATCTGCCAGATAGCCAGATCGTCAAGCTGTTCCGGTTCGATCAGGCCGGAGCGCAGCCCGTCGTCCAGGTCGTGCGCGTTATAGGCCAGCTCATCGGACATGTTGGCGATTTGAGCTTCGATGCCGCCGCGTTTATCGGCGTCAAAGCCCTGCGACTGGCTGTCGCTCACATCGTACTTGGTTTCGTGTTTGACGATGCCCTCGCGCACTTCGTACGTAAGGTTGAGACCCGGCCAACCGGGATACCGCTGTTCCAGCTTGGTCACGATGCGGAAGGACTGCTTGTTGTGGTCGAAACCGCCGTTATCCGCCATGAGCTTGTTCAGGATCGCTTCGCCGGAGTGCCCAAACGGAGGATGGCCCAGGTCGTGACTCAGGCAGATCGCTTCGGCCAGATCTTCGTTGGCGCACAGGGCGCGGGCAAGACTGCGTCCGACCTGCGACACTTCGAGCGTGTGGGTCAGCCGTGTGCGGTAGTAGTCGCCTTCGTAGTTGATGAAGACCTGTGTCTTGTACTCCAGCCGCCGGAACGCAGTCGTATGCAGGATACGATCCCGATCACGCTGAAATGCCGTGCGGTATTCCTGCTCGGTTTCAGGGTACTCGCGTCCCCGGCTTGCACCACTTTTCATGGCATAGGGTGCAAGAGAACGCGCTTCGATGTCTTCGTATCGCTGGCGTGTGTTTATCATTATAGGTATCGCGCACAGGCTAATAAAAGGATAACGACTACTATAGCAGTAATCTGGGAGAAACCCAAATCGATGCTGTAACGATGCCGGAAGCGATCATGTCAGTCTGCTGTTCGTCGAAGCGGCACTGGCGGCCCGGTAGAGCAGGACGATCAAAATGGGGATGCCACGGGGCAGCCATCTCGACCGCCCCGTGATGCTGTGGTTCTACGGATGGGGGCGCGGGCTTCGCTGGCGAACCATCTCCAGGCTCGGATCGACCTCGTTGTCCTTCAAGACCATGATCTGCCGCAGTTCAATCACCTGATCGCGCAGCAGGGCTGCTTTCTCGAACTCAAGCGACTTGGCAGCGGTCTTCATTTCCTGTTCAAGCGAGTTGATCAGTTTCTGAAGCTCGGACTTGGGTAGCTCGGCAGGTACCACTTCTTGAGCCGCAGCGCTCGGTTTTTGTTCCGCTCTAGCCGCGTGCTGAATGCGCTGCGCGAGGTCGCGCACTTCTTTGACGATGCTGACCGGTTCGATGTTGTGTTCCTTGTTGTGCGCGATCTGGATCGCGCGGCGGCGCTCCGTTTCGTCGATGGCTGCCTTCATCGCGTCGGTCATCTTATCCCCGTACATGATCACGTGTCCGTTGATGTGGCGCGCGGCACGCCCGATGTTCTGAATAAGCGCCTGCTCGGAACGCAGGAATCCCTGCTTGTCCGCATCGAGGATGGCGACGAGCGAGACTTCGGGCAGGTCCAGCCCCTCGCGCAGCAGGTTGATGCCGACCACCACGTCGTACACGCCCAGACGCAGGTCGCGCAGGATCTCGATGCGCTCGATATTTTCGATCTCCGAGTGCAGGTAATGCACGCGGATGCCCATTTCCATCAGGTAATCGGACAGGTCTTCGGCCATACGCTTGGTGAGCGTTGTGACCAGGGCACGCTCGCCTCGCTTCACCCGGCGGTTGATCTCGGCCAGGAGGTCATCGACCTGGCCCTTCACCGGACGGACATCGATGGTCGGGTCCACGATGCCGGTAGGCCGGATAATCTGCTCTACGACCTGCTGGGTCTTCGTTCCTTCGTACGGACCGGGCGTCGCGCTCATGAAGACCGTCTGGCCCATGCGCGACTCAAATTCGTCGAAGCTGAGGGGCCGGTTGTCGAGCGCGCTGGGCAGGCGGAACCCGTACTCGATCAGCACTTCCTTGCGCGAGCGGTCGCCGCCCCACATGCCGCGCACCTGCGGGATCGTCATGTGGCTCTCGTCGATGACCATCAGGTAGTCGGACGGCAGATAGTCGATCAGGGTCCAGGGCGGGCTGCCCGGCGGACGCTGGTCGAGGTGGCGCGAATAGTTTTCGATGCCGCTGGTGTAGCCGATCTCGCGCATCATTTCCAGGTCGTACCGGGTGCGCTGCTCGATGCGCTGCGCTTCGAGCAGGCGGTCGGACTTCTGGAACTCCGCGACACGCTGCTCAAGCTCGTATTCAATATCCCACAGCGCGCGCTGGATGTTTTCCTCTTCGGTGATGAAATGCTTGGCCGGGAAGATCTTGACCTGCTCGTGACGCTCCAAAATTTCCCCGGTGAGCGGCTCGAACTCGGTCAGGTCCTCGATCTCATCTCCGAACATGGCGATACGGTAGGCCGTTTCGCTGTAAGCGGGCACCACTTCAAGCGTGTCGCCGCGTACGCGGAACGTGCCGGGGCGCAACTCCAGATCGTTGCGACTGTACTGGATCGCCACGAGATGTCGCAAAATAAGGTCCCGACGGTAAACTGATCCGACGTTCAATTCCAGAATCGATTTGCCCCATGCCGCCGGGCTGCCCAGGCCGTAGATGCACGACACGGACGCGACGATCAGCACATCGCGGCGGCTGAGCAGGGCTGCTGTCGCGGCGAGGCGCAGCCGGTCGATGTCCTCGTTGATCTCGGTCTCTTTTTCGATGTAGAGATCGTGGCGTGGAACGTATGCCTCTGGCTGGTAGTAGTCATAGTAGCTGACGAAGTACTCCACAGCATTGTTCGGAAAGAATTCCTTGAACTCGGCGTAAAGCTGGGCGGCCAACGTCTTGTTGTGCGCCAGAATGATGGTCGGGCGCTGGACTTGTGCAATTACGTTGGCGATCGTGTAAGTCTTGCCTGTACCCGTCGCGCCGAGCAGTGTCTGGTATTGGAGGCCGTTTTCGATCCCCTGTACGAGACCCTCGATCGCTTTAGGCTGGTCGCCGGTCGGCTTGTAGTCGGAGACAAGCTCGAAGGGAGGCATAGCCACTCCTTATGGCAATGGAGCGAACGAATGTTCGGGAATATTATAGCGCGTTCATACCGCTATGACGAGTGTTTGTTCCGCAGCGGATGGGGTGAAACGTGCAGGAGGCTACCAGCGATAGCGCGCGATGTTGGAATCGACGTAAATGGGGTTGCTGAAAATCCAGGCGCGCTCCGTGCCCTTGTAGGAGCGCCAGACTTCCACCCGGTAAACGCCTTCGTGCCGGACCACATAGGTGAGATTCTCGACGTTGCGTTCTTCCGCGACAACCTCACCGTTGCCAATGATACGGATGCGGGCGCGAGCAGGGGCCAGCGCTTGAAGCGTCACGCCGGGGCCGAGCTTGATGCGCTCGCCCATGACCGCAGACGTGCCCTGTCCCTGCGCGGAAAACCGGAATCCGCGCGTGCTGCCGGGAATGTCGTAACCAATGAACGCGCGACCCTGCCGCAGCGCCTCGTAGAGCAGCCGCTTGTCGCGCTGAGCCTCCCCGGTTAGCGGCGATTTGGTCAGGATGTGCGTGTTGACACAGTTAAAGAGGAAATCGTAGGGAAATACGACGTGTGTTACGGGCCCCATCGAAAACGTCGAGGCGTGCGCATCCGCGTTGCCGATACCGACGACGCCGCGCCCCATGCACAGCATTTCGTCCCACAGCGCCAGCGTTTGCGGATCGGGGCCGATGACGTAGTCCTCCGGCTGGAAGACGGCGCGCATGGCTTCCTTGCGCGTCTGGACGCAGCTTTTGAAACTGGACATGAAGTTCCATATTTCCAGGCCGGCTATGCCGTCCACCTGGCGGTCCACCCACGGAATACCGGGTTCGCCCATCCATTCGACTGCCGGATCGTCCGGGTGCGCGACGAAGCAGAGACCGCCTGCCGTATTGACCGATTCCACCAGCTCCGAAAAGTCCGAAGCGGCAGACGACAGATCGCGCCCGGAATCGTAAACCAGCAGATGGTTGCAATGGGGCAGCCGCCCGCTGTCGTGAACTTCCTCGCCCGACAGCAGCAATATGTAGCCTTTTTCGTCGTCGCCGTAATAGCCTTCGAGCTTGTCCAGCCAGACATTGTGATCGGTGAAGATCACAAAATCCAGCCCGGCCAGAAGCGCGGCATCCGCAACTTCGGCATGCGTACCTTCACCGTCCGAATAGACGGTATGAACGTGCATATTTCCAGTGTATTCGTAGGCAGCCATGCGCATGAGAGTACAGCACAGGATATGGGGTTGTCAAGAGAGATCGCAGGGCGAAATGCAAGCGCCCAGCAGGACGCACGTCCGTTCTGTTTCTTCGGGCGGGATACATGCCCCATGTGGTATACTTAGCGCGAGGTCATGGCGTCAAGGTGGCATCGGTAAACTCGATTTGAGCGAAGCGGCAAGGGGGAAAACAGGATGCAGGAAACGCCTCCAGACAACCAAAATTCTGTTCCGCCAGTGCCGGAAACACCCAGGCCGGATGCGGGAACTGCGGAAGATACGAGTTTCTCTGAAGAAACGCGTTATGTCCCCGCACAGCGGCCTGCCGCGCCACCGCCGGAAGACTCTCGCCCGGCGCGTCCTGCCGCTGCTCCGGCCAGCAAACCGGCCCGGATCGCTCCCGCTCGCGGCACGGACACTCAAAATTATGCTGCCCAGCCCACCGCGTACCCACCGCCTGCACCTGCGCCTCAATATGCTGGCGATCCGTATGCGCCTCGGCGCGACCGCGCGCGCCGCCCGGCAACCCCACCGAGTGAGAGCGGCCTTTACCTGCCGTGGTGGTCACTCGTGGTGCTGGTCGGCGTTGTGGCGGTTGCCGCGTTTGGGACTATGGCGCTGATCAGCTCGCTGGGGCAGGCGGCTGCACCCGGCAACCAGCCTGCGCGCGTCCAGGTGGTCACAGCACTGCCCACGCTGAGCCAGGATTTTGTCAGCAGCGGCGGCAGTGGGGCCAGCGCGCCCCAGACGAACGTCGCGCAGCCGGGAATTTCGCAATCGCAGGCAACCGCCACAGTTGCTCTGCCATCACCCATCCCCAGCCAGACGCTGCCGCCCGGCGATTTTGGTATTGGCTCCCACGTCAAAGTGGTGGGCGTTGGCCTGAGCGGGCTTAATGTACGCTCCGCGCCGGGCTACAGCGGCACTCAGCGATTCCTGGCCTACGATGACGATATTTTTGCCCTGGTCGATGGGCCACAGGAATCTGACGGCATCGAGTGGTGGCAGATCGAAGACCTCGAAGATCCAGAGCGGCAGGGGTGGGCTGCTCGCAACTATCTCGAAGCAACGAGCGACTAGCACAGCGAGGTGAGCCTTGAGCATTGAGTCCCTCTCCGAGCGAGCGGCGGAACTGCGCAGCGCGCTGCACGAGCATATTTATCGCTACAACGTCTTGAGCGATCCGATCATCACCGACGCCGAGTATGATGCGCTGCTGAACGAGCTTCGTGAAATTGAGACCGAGCACCCGGAACTGATCACGCCCGATTCCCCGACTCAGCGAGTAGGTAGCGATCTCTCCTCCGATCTACCCAAAGTGCAGCATCCCCGGTCGATCCTCAGCTTGAGCAATGCGTACAGCGAGGCCGATATTCGCGCATGGCGGCAGCGTATTGGGCGGCTGCTGCCCGAGGATGCGCAGCTTGAATATGTCGTCGAACCAAAATTCGACGGGCTGACCGTCGTGCTGGCATATGAAAATGGCATCCTGGTCAATGCCGCCACACGTGGCAATGGCGAGGTGGGCGACGACGTGACGCCAAACGCCCGCACAATACGCACCGTGCCGCTCAGAATTCCGGCGGCATCTTCCGGTCCTGATGCGCCTGCGCGACTGGTGGTGCGCGGAGAGGTGTTGTTTCTGAAGCAGGATTTCCAGGCACTGAACACACGCATGCGCGAGGAAGGGCTAACACTGTTTGCCAACGCCCGTAACACGGCCTCAGGCGCGCTGAAGCAGAAGGATGCGCGGATTACTGCCGAACGCCCGCTGACGATGTACTGCTACAACATTGTAGTTGCGGATGGCGCAGTCCCGGACACGCAGTGGAAGACGCTGCAATACCTGCGAGAACTGGGCTTTCTGACTGCGGACGAGGTTATTCGCTGCTTTGACAACCTCGATGACACGATTGAGTACGCGTTAGGATATGCGGAGCACCGCCACGATCTCACCTACGAAATCGACGGGCTGGTGATCAAGGTTAATAGCCTGGCGACGGCTGACGAATTAGGCGTCGTCGGCAAGGATCCGCGCGGGGCAGTGGCATATAAGTTCCCGGCGGAAGAGGCGACAACCAAGCTGCGCGATGTCGTTTGGAATGTGGGCCGCACGGGGGTGCTGACGCCAACCGCGGTGTTGGATCCGGTTCCCATCGGCGGCGTGATCGTCAAGCAGGCCAGCCTGCACAACTACGATCTGATTGCCAGCAAAGATATCCGGCTTGGGGACAGCGTGGTGGTGAAACGCTCCGGCGACGTAATCCCCTATGTCGTGGGGCCGGTGCTGCCTGCGCGGACGGGGGAGGAAGTGCCCGTTGCGCTGCCCGAAGTGTGCCCGGTGTGCGGATCGCCTGTGGCGCGCGACGAGGACGAAGTGGCGTTGTACTGCACGAATCCGGCTTGCCCGGAACGTATCGCGCGCAACGTCGAGTATTTCGTGTCGCGCGGGGCGCTGGACATCGACGGGCTGGGCGAGCGCGGCGTGCGGCTGCTGCTGGATCTGGGCCTGATTCACGACGAAGCGGATATCTTTTACATCAAGCCGGACGATCTGCTGCCGCTGGAAGGGTTTGGCGAGAAACGCGCCGCTAACCTGATGACAAGCATCGAGCGGGCCAAGCACCGCCCGCTGGCGCGCTTGATCGCAGCGCTGGGTATTCGCGGCGTCGGGTCCACGACGGCGGAAGATCTTGTAGAACATTTCCACTCGCTTGACGCGTTGGCCGCGGCGAGTGTCAAAGATCTGGTTGGCGTGGACGGAGTTGGGCCGCGAACGGCGCAATCCCTCGCAGAGTGGTTCGCTGAGCCGCGGAACAAGGCGCTGATCGAAAAGCTGCGCGCGGCAGGCGTAGAGTTGGTTGATACGTCTGCTAAGCCCGTTAATGACAGTGACAAACTGGCCGGGATGACCTTCGTGCTGACGGGCACGCTGCCGTCGCTCACACGCACCGAAGCGAGCGAGATAATTCAGCGCAACGGCGGCAAGGTCACCGATAGCGTGAGCAAAAAGACTTCCTATGTCGTCGCTGGCGACGCGCCGGGGAGCAAACTGGACAAAGCGCAGAAGCTCGGCATTTCCATTCTGGATGAAGCCGCGCTGTTGGAACTGGTGAACGGCGAATGAGTGAAGCGGTCGTAACAATCCCGCCCCAGCGGTTAAAATCAATCGAGCGGCGGCACCCGTGGGTGTTTTCCGGCGCAGTAAAGCACGTTGAAGGCAGCCCGCAGGGCGGCGATATCGTGGCACTGCGCTCCGAACGCGGCGATTTTCTGGCGCGGGGTTACTGGAATGCGCGCTCCGCCATCCGCGTGCGCTTGCTGACGTGGAACGACGAGTCGGTTGACACAGCGTTCTGGGAGCGCCAGATGCGGCAGGCAATCGCGGTGCGCGCCAACCAGGGTGTAACTGCCGGATCGACCGCTTATCGCCTGATCCACGCGGAAAATGACTATCTGCCGGGACTGATTGTCGACCGGTACGGGGACTGGCTGGTTATGCAGGCGCTGACGCTGGGCATTGAGACGCGCAAGCACGAACTGGCCGAAATCCTGTTGGGTGCAACCGGAGCCGCCGGAGTATACGAGCGCAGCGACGTCGATATCCGGCAGAAAGAGGGCCTACCGCCTCATACCGGCCTGTTGGTGGGCCAGGAACCGCCGGAGCAGGTCGAAATCGACGAGAACGGGCGGCGCTTCCTGGTGGACGTGCGTCACGGCCACAAGACCGGCTTTTACCTCGATCAGCGGGAAAACCGCGCCATCATCGGAGACTGGCTGCGCGGCGACGATCACGCGCAGGAGCGTGAGGTGCTGAATACCTTCGCCTATACGGGCGGGTTTGCCGTCTATGCGCTGGCAGGGTTAGCGCGGCGCGTGGTCAATGTGGACAGTTCCGCTGATGCGCTGGCGTTGGCGCGGCAAAACGTGGCGCTGAACGGGTTTGCGGTCGAAGATGAGGGATTTGTCGAGGGCGACGTGTTCCAGGTGATGCGTTACTACCGTGACATGGGGCGCACGTTCGACATGATCATCCTCGATCCGCCGAAGTTTGCCCAGACGCCGCAGCAGGTCGATAAGGCGGCGCGCGGCTACAAGGACATCAACCTGCTGGCGTTCAAACTGCTGAAGCCCGGCGGCATCCTGGCGACCTTCTCCTGTTCGGGTGCAATCGATGAAAGTCTGTTCCAGAAGATCGTGTTTGGCGCGCTGGTCGATGCAGGGCGGGACGGGCAAATTCTACGCCGTTTGGCACAGGGGCCCGATCACCCCGTCGCGCTGACTTTCCCCGAAGGCGCTTACCTCAAAGGTTTTTTGTGCCAGGTGTGGTGAGCGCCGGACGCTTCAGCCTCTATCAAGCTCTTGTAGGGCGGCAAGGCGGGCAACCTTGTCGCCCGTTTCGCGCCAGCTAATCCGGCTGAGGCCCATCTTTTCGCGCAGCGTGTCCGACTCCATGCCGCGCTGGTAGTCGCGCACCATGCACGTCCAGCGCAGGATCTCGAACGACACTTTCGCATCGACGCCCGCCGCTTCTGCAACATCGCCCAATACATATTCCAGGTTACGCGCCGTGCAGTCGAAGATCTCTTCTTTGGGCGTGTACTGTTCCAGGTATTCTTCCAAAACAGCCAGCCAATCAGGATCCAGCTCGATCTTGCGCTCGCGGTAAACGTCATTGGGCTTGCGGTGCCGGACCACCAGGAGCGGGTGATCGGGATTGGTGCGGTCGATGTGCTCGCGGGTGAGCGCCATCGTCTCGCTCTTTTTGATGCCGGTATCCAGCAGCAAACGCAGCAGCAGGTCCGGGCGGGCGTCGGGTTTTTCCGCGACGCGCAGAGATGTGGTATGCGCCAGCAGCCGCTGGATCTCGTCTTCGCTCAAGATGGGCTGAAGGGGGGCCGCGCCGGACCGCTGGAGCAGGGCGGCGGCGGGGTCCACTTGCAGAACGCTGCTGGCTTTCAGATAGGCGAAAAACACCTTGAGCGTCGTGACACGCCGTGCATACGTTTTACGGCTGCACGGGATACCGCGCCCCTGTTCCATCCAGTCGAGGAAACGGTTCAGGTTAGGCGTTGTGAAGTGACTGAGCGGCGTGGCGTCGCCAAAGAACTCCATGACGAGCCGCAGATCGGACGAAAAGGCGCTGATGGTGTGCGGGCTGCGGCCTTCCTGGCGCAGATAGTGCTGGAACGGCGCGATCGCGTCAACCAGCGGGCTGCGGCGTGTTAACAGCGCCTCGCCATCCGAGGGAAAAAGCGGTAGCTGTTTGGCGGACATCTCAGCGACTTTTACCTCCACATCGCAGTGCGATGTTTTGCTATTTGCACTATAATGTAACAATAAAATAAGCATTGCGCTAAAAAATGCGACATGCGACCGGCACCAGTAGAAAGGAGATCAGCGCCGCCAGCGCGCAACACGATGGTTACTTATGCGGATAAACCCTGGCTAGAGCATTACGATCCCGGCGTGCCGAAAAGTCTGGACCCCTATCCCAATTATGCGCTTCAAGAGTTTTTGATCCAGTCGGCGGTGCAGTTTGGCGATGCCCCTGCGACCCTGACATCGGCCCACCTGCCGCTGATTGGGCGGGTGGATACGACGATCAACTACCGCGATCTGAACGCCATGACCGATGCCCTCGCAGCGGCGCTGGTCGACATGGGGCTGCAAAAGGGTGATCGAGTCGCGTTGATCATGCCGAACTGCGTGCAGTTCGTTACCGCATTTTACGCCACACTGAAGGCGGGCGGCGTTGTCGTGGCGTTAAACCCAACCTATCCGCCGAAGCGGTTAGCCGAACAGTTGAATGACTGCGGCGCGGAGTTCGCCGTGGTGCTGAGCCTGTTTTATAACAATTTGAAGCAGATTCAGGGCGAGACGGGCGTCAAACATATCATCGTGACCAACGTCAAAGAATATTTGCCTGGACTCGCTCGCCCCCTGTTTACGCTTGCTCGTGAGAAAAAAGACGGGCACCGCATCGAGAAAGATCCCCAGGATCACTGGCTCAAGGACGTGCTGGCACGCTATGCCGGTAAAAAACCGGGCGTCGAGGTCACCGGGGAGGATATCGCCGTCTTCCAGTACACAGGCGGCACGACAGGCATTCCCAAGGCCGCTATGTCCACCCACAGCGCGCTGGTTGCCAACACGCTGCAATGCCAGGCGTGGCTGTCGCGCAACCGCGATGAATGCTTTCTGGCGGCGATTCCGCTGTTTCACGTCTTCGGCATGGTTGCTGTGATGAGCTTCGCCGTGTCGCTGCATTCGTTGATGGTACTGGTTCCCAATGCGCGGGATATCGCGGATGTGGTCCAGAATATCGATCATTACAAGCCCACTATCTTCATGGGCGTTCCCGCGATATTCAATGCGATCAATAACCATCCCGGCGTGAAATCGGGCGAATATGACCTTTCATCGATCTACGCGTGCATCAGCGGATCCGCGCCGCTGCCGCCCGCGACGAAGCGCCGGTTCGAGGAGCTTTCGGGCGGGGTGATCCTTGAGGGGTTCGGCATGAGCGAAGCGCCGACAGCCTCGCATGTGAATCCGGTGCGCGGTGAAAATCGCGCCGGATCGATCGGGCTGCCTGTGCCGGACATGGAAATGCGCATCGTGGACGTCGACGACGGCGTGACCGAGGTCCCGGTGGGGGAGGTGGGCGAGCTGGTCATGTACGGGCCGCAGCTCATGGTTGGTTATTACGGCATGCCGACCGAGACGGCCAACGCACTGCGAAAGCGGGACGATCAGAAATTGTGGTTGTTCACGGGCGATATCGCTCGTATGGATGAAGACGGTTACTTCTACATCGTGGACCGCAAAAAAGATATGGCGCTGATCGGCGGGTTCAACGTCTATCCGCGCGTAGTCGAAGACGTGCTCATGGAACACCCGGCAGTGCAAGAGGTCGGGGTGGCGGCGATTCCGCATCCCGATCCGAATAAGGTGGGCCAGGAAGCGTTGAAGGCGTGGGTGGTGCGCCGGGAGGACACTCAGCTTACGACCGAGGATCTGATCGCGTTCGCCGGGGAGCGGTTGGCCCGCTACGAAATCCCGACGCGGATCGAGTTCGTGGATGAGCTGCCGCGTACGTCAGTCGGTAAAATTCTGCGGCGCGAGTTGGCCCGGATGGATCTTGAAGCACGGGAACAGGCGGAAAAATCGTGAGTGATGTGACTGCGAGTGTTGGGCCGCTTCCTCAGGTGAAGGCGGCGCTGTTTGACATCGACGGCACGTTGACTTCCGGCGGGCAGCCGTGGATCGAGCTGGTTTCTTCGCCGCAGGTGACCAAACCGCACAAAGCATGGCTGTACCTGACAGGGATGCCGCATTATGGCTTGAGCAAAATCGGGATTGCCGATCCGGCGGCTTTTCGGGACCGGTGGGTGCGCCTCATGGCAGGATTGATGAGTGGATGGCGCGCCGAAGATGTTCAGGCGATGTGCACGCGTATCGTCGAACGATCGCTGGTGCCGGTGCTGCGCCCGGATATGGTTGAACGGGTGCGCGCGCACAAAGCGCAGGGACACACTGTGGTGCTTGTGTCCACCATGTTCGAAACGATCGGGGAAGCCCTGGCGCAGAATGTCGGCGCGGATCGTGGACTGGGATCGATTGTGGCGATGCGCGAGAACGGTACGTGTGCCGGGAAAATCAGTGGGCAGACGTGCTCGGGGCCGCGCAAGTTGGATTTCGCGCAGGCGTACCTCGCTGCGACGCTGCCAGGCGTGACTCTGGATCAGTGTGCGGCATATGCCGACAGCGCCTCGGATATTCCGTTTCTGAGCGGAGTTGGTTATCCAACGGCGGTGTACCCTGACGACCGGATGCGCGCCGCCGCCGAGGAATGCGGCTGGCCTATCATTGAGGCCTAGCTCTCTAAGATCGAGCGTTTCCAGCCCTGCCGAACGGCAGGGCTTTTTTGTGCCTTCCAAACTCAAGATTCACCCGGCAGATCGCCAACGACATTGCTGGCTACGCTGCTCACGCGCCACAGCAGCATCTTCGGCCCGCCATAGGGACGCTCTGGGGCGAGCACTAGCTCCCAATGGGTACGCGCATCGAGCGGAGGCGCGTCTTCGGGCAGTACATTCGTCAGGACATAGGTGTAAGGTGCGTTCTTCAGAGCGGTCGTGACCTGGGGCCACTGGCTGACGCTGGCGGGGATGGTCTCGGCTTCAAAATCGATCTGGCTCATGCACGACCAGCGCACACTGTTGGGAACGTAAAGTTCTGCAAGTCCGCAGTATTCGGTGACGCCATTTTCCGCAGCTAGCAGTGCGGTGACGGGGATAGAGGCGGGATCGTATGTGTCGTCTTGGCTGAGATAATCGAGCGCCTCGGAGATGCCCCATGCGCTGGCGGGGCTGGCAAAGTACAGGTAAGCATCGTGCTCGGTGATATCCGCCGCCTGAGGCTGGGTGATGATCGTCCAGGCACGGGGTAAGGCAAACACGGCTGCCCAAAGGGCTAATCCGGCTGCTGCGACGCGTGTGGGGAAATGGTATCGCACGGAGCCAAGTCCTACCTCAAATGCTGCGCATGCGCCTCCTACGACGACGGCCAGCGCAGGCATTCCGATCATCAGGTAGCGGCTTTCAAAAAAGTCACCCAAAACGATGCTGGGACCCCACAGCATCGCCAGCCACGCGAGCGCAAACAGCATGGCGCGAAGCGATTTCCAGAATCCGAATGCGAGAAGTAAGGAAAGAAGCACTAAAGCGGGGGCGGAAAGCAAAAGTGCAAGGGCCTCGCCCAACTGTTTGAGCTTGTCCGATAGGGAATCGGGCGCGATCGTGGCATCGACGGACAGCAGGTATTTGTCCAGCAGCAGCGGCGTGCCGTCTGCGAGCACATCCGCGAGCGTGGCGACACCAACGATAGCCCACAGCGCAACGAACGCTGCGCCAGCGGCAATCAGGCAGGCGTGATAACGCTTCCACAGAAGCCGGTAGTCGAGATTGCGCGCTGTTGAGTCGCTTAGAATTATCGCTATCAGCGGCAGCACAAGGGCAGGCGCCGCTGTGAGCTTTGCCAGCGTAGCGAGTGCGAGCACGGTCCCAAGCGCGATCCCTGCGCCACGCGTGGGGTGTCGTGTCGCGCGCAGTATCAACCAGACGGCCAGGGCTACCAGCACGCCCGCGAAGGAATCCGCGAGGGCCAAACGCTGGTAAAACAGGGCATAGGGCGCAAAAGTAAACACAACAAGTGCAGGAACAGCCGCCCGCGATCCGAACAGTATCCGGGCGATTCCGGCAACCGCTGCGCTGCCCGCGACTAGACTGAGCGCAACGGCAGCGCGCGATACGAACAGGGCGTTTGTGCCTTCGGGCTGAAAAAGCCCCAGCCAATAGTACAACAGCAGTTTTCCGTGGCTGAACTCAACCGGATTTTGCGCGGACGTAAAAACTGTTTGCGCGCGGGCGATGTGGCGATATTCATCGATATACGCCGGAAAACCGGTTAGCAGGTGAATGTGAAGGAAAAAGCCAACGAACAGAAGGCAGAGAATCAGGGCTAGGTGGCGCGGTGTGTGTGTGGATGGCATAACTCTTGTCCCAGGCGTGCGGATCTGAGACAAGCATAGCCAGCATTGCGAGTTTCGAGCTTACAGGTAAGTTATTTGAGGGTTACAGTCTGGAAACTCCGTAACGGACCGGCGAAACAAAAAGCCCCACCAGAAGGGCGGGGCTTCAGTATTCGGTCGAGTGATCTGACTAGGCGGGCGAGGGCATCGGGCCAAGTGAGCCGGGTGCACGGTCGTCGGCCTCGTTACCCTCGACATTAGGGCGCGAGGACGGGGTAGACCGGTGCTCGGTCGGCGGTTGGCTGGCCTGCGGAGGCTCGTCTTCGCCCATCAACCGCAGGAAATCTTCGCGGCCAATGGTCTCGACTTCCATCAGGCGCTCCGCCAGCGCATCAAGCTTGTCGCGGTTGTCGCGCAGGGTCGTCAGAGCGCGCTCGTAAGCAGTCGCTACGATATCGTGCACTTCCTCGTCGATCTGCTCCGCGATGCTTTCGCTGTAGTCACGCTGTTCGCCGATCTCACGGCCCAGAAAGACCAGTTCTTCCTTCTGGCCGAACACGCGTGGCCCCAGCTTGGTGCTCATACCCCAACGGGTAATCATAGTCCGGGCAATGCGGGTGACGTTTTCAAGGTCACTGGAAGCGCCGTTCGTGATGTCACCGAAGACGATTTCTTCCGCCGCACGACCGCCCAATGTGCCCGCGATCTGGTCGTAGTAGCGCTTGGTCGTACCCAGCGCCGTGTCGTTTTCGGGCATCGTCCAGGTGACGCCGCCCGCCATACCGCGTGCCACAATGGTGACTTTACGCACCGGGTCGCAGTTGGGCAGCATGTGGAAGACCACCGCATGACCTGCCTCATGATAGGCGATCAGCCGCTTTTCTTCCTCGGTAATGATCCGGCTGCGGCGCTCTGGGCCAAGCACAACACGCTCGACAGCTTCTTCGAAGTCGCGCATGCTGATGCTCTTCTTGTTCTTACGAGCTGCTACAATCGCAGCCTCGTTGACCAGATTTTCCAGGTCAGCGCCAACAAACCCGGGGGTCGTTTTCGCCAAGACAGTCAGATCAACATCGGAAGCCAGCGGTTTGCCGCGCGAATGGACCTTGAGGATAGCCTCACGTCCACGCATATCGGGACGATCGAGCACGACACGGCGGTCGAAGCGGCCCGGACGCAGCAGGGCAGGGTCGAGGATGTCAGGGCGGTTGGTCGCCGCCATGATGATCACGTTGGTATCGGTGTCAAAACCGTCCATCTCGACCAGGATCTGGTTCAGCGTCTGCTCGCGCTCGTCATGGCTTCCGCCAAGACCCGCGCCACGATGACGGCCCACCGCGTCGATTTCGTCCACGAAGATGATGCAGGGGCTGTGACGCTTGGCCTGCTCGAACAGGTCGCGCACGCGGCTCGCGCCGACACCTACGAACATCTCGACGAATTCGGAGCCCGAAATGCTGAAGAACGGCACGCCTGCTTCACCGCTGACGGCCTTCGCCAGCAGCGTCTTGCCCGTGCCAGGGCTGCCGACCAGCAGTACACCCTTAGGAATGCGGGCGCCAAGCTGGATAAAGCGCTCGGGGTCTTTCAGGAATTCGACAACTTCCTGAAGTTCTTCCTTGGCTTCATCTGCGCCCGCCACGTCCTCGAACGTCACCGTGGGCTGATCGCCGGTGAACATCCGTGCGCGGCTCTTCCCAAAGGACAGCGCCTGATTATTGGAGCCCTGTGCCTGACGCAGCATCAGGTAGATAAATCCACCGATGAGCAGCAGCGGCAGGAATGTGCCAATCAGACCGATCCAGTTGAATAAGTTGCTTGGTTTGGTAAATTCGACTTCAATGTCATTTTGCAGAATGTTCGGATCAGCGCCCGCCGACTCAAGCAGGTCGAAGACGTTGTCTACATTCGAGTTAATCTGTGCGGTACGAGTTTCGTTACCGTCGTACATCACGGTAAGCTCACCATCATCCGAAACGGAGATGGAGTTCACCCGCTGGTTGTTGATGTCGTGCACCAACTGGCTGACCGTCAGTTCTTTGGAACTGGCGCTGTTATTGCGTACACCAAACACAATCGCAGCGATAGCCGCAATAATGAGGATGTACACAAACATGTTACGTGACCGATTATTCACTGCTGAGCCTCCAACCCTTACATGGAATCGGCGCTGTACCAACGGCTATTACAGTAACCCTATACAGCCCAATGAGGCAGATTATTTTAGTGATTATGGCTAAGATTATACTCGAATGCCTGCTGAAAAACCACGTCTGGCAGGGTCCCAGGGATTAGTATTGTATAAGAAAACGCTTGCTTAAATCGTTTGTTGGCAGGGCATATTCTGAGGATTATACGCAGCCTGGGGTGAAAAATATCACCCGGCCCACGCCTGATACACGGCAATCCAAAGCGGGATGAGCAGTACAACGGCGATGAACGCCAGAAATGCCAGCACCAGCGTCACCAGATCGAGTTGTTCGGGTGGTTCGGCGGCGCGATAGCGCGATTGGATGAGCGCGTCTGGGGCGCGGGGCGGCTGTTGGATGCCCTGCGCTGACGGGATCGATGGATAGCGCGGCGATGTTTCCATGCCGCTGTACGGCGCTTGCGTGTAGACGTTGGTCCCGGCTTCTGAGAAGGGCCGGGGTGACTGGACGGACGGTGAACTGATCGTCTGTGCGGATGACCCGTGCAGCGGCGGCGACGGTTGGATGTAAATAGACTCGGCTGAAGGCGGCAGCGTCGCGGCGGTATCCGGTCGTGGCAGTGTCTCGATTTCAGCCACCTGGGGCAGATGGTCGGTCGAAACCTGTCCCTGCCGCCGATAACTGATCAGGATGCGCCCAAGCTGATCGGCAGTCCGGTAGCGCGCTGCCGGTTCCTTCGACAGAACCTTCTGGACGATGCGGTCCAGGTGTTCAGGGACGTTGGGATTCAGGTCCGACGGGTTCGGCGGAATCTCACGAATATGCGCGAGGGCAAGTTCCTGCTGGTCGGCCCCAACGAACGGCAGCCGCCCGGTGAGCATTTCGAACAGCACAATGCCGATCGAGTACACATCTGAAGCAGGGGTGGGGGGATCGCCCTGAGCCTGCTCAGGCGCAAAATAATGCGGGCTGCCCCATACGACCCGCTGCCGCTCGCGGGGCTGCGTCATCGATAGGGCTTGCGCGATACCGAAGTCCGTCACCTTGACGTTATCGTTTTCAGTGACCAGTACGTTTTGCGGCTTGACGTCAGCATGTACCAGCTCGGCCCGGTGCGCATATCCAACACCCGCACATATCTTGATCGCAATGCTCAAGGCGCGATCGATCGAAAAGGGCGCCTGCGTGCGAATCAGGTGCTTGAGATCCTCGCCGTCCACATACTCCATAACGATGTAGTGGGTGTTTCCATCCTGGCCGACATCGTGCACGGTCACGATGTTCGGATGTGACAGGTTTGCGACGTTGCGTGCTTCGAGGCGGAATCGCTTCAGGAACTCAGGATCGCTGGTCAGGCTGGGGCGCAGAATCTTGACGGCTACTGTGCGGCCCAATGCGAGGTCCGTCGCCTTGTAGATAACGGCCATGCCGCCCGAGCCTTGTTGGGCTACAAGACGATAGCGTCCATTGAGCAGCGTTTCTTGAGAAGACATGGGTTGAGTTCCTCATCACTCCGGCAGGGGCCCATCTCACGCTTGCCGCGCCGTCGCTAGCTCCCTATAATGCGTTGTCTGTATTCAGAATGCAAATTTTTCAAGACCTGTTCGCGTTTGCGTGATTTCGTTCGGCAGGGTCGAAAAAGGGCAGAGCATATCGATGCGACGAGACATGCGCGACCCGCTTCCTGATGGCCTGGATGAGACCGATCTGCCGCTATGGATGCGCAAACCGCGCCGCCAGCTTGACTGGCCGTTTGTTGCTGTCGCCATCCTCTGCATGCTCGTGGTTGGTCCGTTGATCGTCCGGCCCGGTTTGCCGCCGCTGTTCGGCTACGAGCAGGCCGCGTCGCGCGCCATCGAGATAAGTGCCAGCCTCGAAAGTGGCACGATTTACCCGCGCTGGGCTCCCGACTTCAACTATGGCTACGGCTCGCCGCTGTGGAATTTTGTGGCTCCGCTGCCGCATTATTTGACCGGATTGTACCGGGTTGCGCTTCAGGCCAGCGCAGAAGACAGCGTCAAAGCCGTGGCATCCCTGAGTGTTTTCATGGCCGGACTTGGCATGCTGCTGTTAGTCCGGCACAGATGGGGTTCGTATGCCGGACTGGTGGCCGCCGCCGTCTATATTTTTAGCCCGCAGTTGATGGCCAATAAGTTGTACCGCGAGGGAGACCTCGCCGCTTTGCTGGCGCTGGGCCTGCTGCCTGTCACACTGGCCGCAGTCGATCGAGCCCTGACGGTCCGGCAGGGCCGATCTTTTGCCGGTGCGGCGATCGCTGTTGCGGCGCTGTGGCTGAGCGATGGCCTACTTGGCGCGTTGATGGTCATGTTGGTGATGGGCTGGCTGGCATGGCTGTGGTTTGCCGACGATGAGCCGAGAACGCCGGGGTGGGGTCTTGCGGGAGGTGCCGTGCTGCTGGGTACGCTCGCCGCCGCGATTTTCTGGCTGCCTGCGCTGGTCGAGCGGAATACGATTGTGTGGCATTCGGCATCGAGCAGCGCTGAAGTTGCCCCAACACTTCCCTGGAACGAAATCCTTCTGCCGCCCGAGCGGATCGATCGGAGTGCTGTCAACCCTCCGGCGACCGCTTCGATAGGGTGGGCGGTCTGGGCCCTGCCGGCGGCGCTGTGGGGAAATGCTCTCGTCGAAAGCTGGCGGCGAACCCCACGCGATCGGCGGGCTGTGGCGCGCGGGGATGCATTCCAGTGGCGCGTGTCGCAGTGGTTCCGCAAGTCGCTGTCATCCGGTCAGCGCACGGCTCTATACTTTCTCATAGTGGGTTTCCTGTTATTGGTGTTCGTGCTGATCCCGTCGCCTGCGCGTGACGTCGTCAGGTCCGCGGAACAGGATATTTTACTGCTGGTGACGGCATGCGGGGCATTGGCCGCGGGACAGGGGACACTGGCGTGGCACGCATTACCGCAGCGCGCTGCACAGCTTGGCAGGGTTGCAGTTCTCGCTGTCATCGCCTTGTTTGCGCTGCCCGTGCTGGCCGTTCCCGGTTGGAGTTACGAACGCGCCGCAGACGATGCGCAGGACGTGATTCGCACTGAGATTCGCGGCAACATGATCGGCAGCTTTCGGGATGGGTGGCTGCTGCCTGCCTCGGTCGCAACCCTTCCACATGAATCTGGTGTGCTGATCAATACCTACGAAGCGGACCTGATCGATAAGGTCGCGCACGACCTGCTGCCCCCAGGTACGCAGGTGGATACAATCGAGCATACGCCGCGCCAGGAGCGGTTGGCCGTCGATGCAGGGCTGGCGCTGCGGGTAACTCTGCTTACATTTGACTATCCGGGCTGGCGCGCGCAGGTGGACGGGCGTGATGTGGCTATTCACACGACCTCGGATGGATTCATTAGCGTCGAAGTGCCGCCGGGTCGCCATGAAGTCAAAGTGTATTTTGGCAGCACTCCCGCCCGCCGGGCAGGGTGGCTTATTGCGCTGGTTTCATTAGGACTGGCCACGGTGCTTGTGTTCCGCGTGGATCGCCAGCCCGGCAGCGCAGCGCCGGAAAAAATGGCGAGCCGCCACGATTTTCGACTATCGGCTGCAAACTCGTTTGTGGCGGTGCTGCTGTTTGGTGGGGCATATGGTTTGGCGGCGGCAGTCCCTGCGCTTGGCTCGATTCACTCGCCGGAAGGTGTGGCGCTTCCGGCGGAGCACGCGCAGCCATTGGCGCTGCAGGGTGGAATTGATTTGCTCGGCTACGATCTCTCTCCGGCGGAGGACGCTGCACCGGGCGGAACAGTTCGTATTGTGCTGTACTGGCGTGCGGTTCGTCCCGATATCCCGAACTATCAGGTCGATCTGGCTATCGTAGGAGCCGACGATCCGTCGCGCCAGCTTGCTGCAGCCCAGCATCGCCATCCGGGCGGCGTCCCTGTCAGCCGGTGGGCACATTGGCCGCTGGGTGAGGCCTACGTTCGAGATGAATACGTGTTGGCGATTGGAGATGATGCACAGCCCGGAATCTACCGCGTGCTGGTGCAGGTCGGCACGTGCGGCGACACCGCGTTGATGCCGTGCGCAAGCATCGATCCGCTATTCGTGCAGGGCAGCAGTAATTCGGTTTTGGGCCAGTATATCGCGCTCTCTACCGATTTGAGGGTGGAGTGAACTGTCTGCCGGAGCATGCTGGTATAGGTAAAAATTCCACCGGTCGGTTGTATGACTGCTCTCGGCGCGCTAAAGTATAGGGACGCATTGCATGGCACTTGGCTTCCAGTTCGGATCTGGGGGAAGACAGAATGGAACAGTCGAAAAACGTAGATGTGCGGATCGGTGAGGCATGGAAGGCGCATTATCAGGGACAGGACAAGCTCGCCATCGAGCAGTTCTCGTCGCTCGTTAACGAGGTGCCGGACAGTGTAGATGCTCACTGGGGATTGGCCCTGTCTTACCGTGATGCGGGCGATCTTGGAAATGCTGCGCAGTCCTTCGAGACCGCGAAAAGCATGATCGCAGCGCGGCTGGAGAGTCAGGGTGATGAAGGCGCAGAGCGCGAGCGTTACGTGATGTTGTCGCGCATGGTGGATCAGCAGATCACCCAGCTTGCGCAGTTTTCGGCACAAAGACCCCACGCAGAAAGTGGCGACTGATAATGGCAATGAGTAAGCGCGAGCGTCTGGAAAAGACCATCGCGGGAGAAGAAACGGATCGTGTTCCAATCGCGTTATGGCGACATTGGCCCGGAGACGATCAACGTCCGATCGATCTGGCCGAGGCGACGGTTGCCTTCCAGCGGCGGTGGGACTTTGACTTCGTGAAGGTGAGCCCCTCCAGCAGTTACTGCATTACCGATTACGGCGTGCAGGATAAATGGGTGGGACATATTGAGGGCACGCGTGAATACGTTCGGCGTGCCGTAACGCGGTCACTGGACTGGACCGATTTGCGGGTGCTCGATCCTTCCAAAGGGGCGCTGGGCCGCCAACTCGAAACGCTGCGCCTGCTCAATGACGCCTTTGGAACAGAAACACCTTTTATTATGACCATCTTCAGCCCGCTGGCTCAGGCGAAAAACATCGCCGGGCGCGAACTGCTGATCGAACATATGCGGACCTCCCCTGATCGTGTGAAAACAGGGCTGAACACGATCACCGAGAGCACGCTGCGATTCATCGAGGCGATTCGTCGCAGCGGCGTCGCGGGGATTTTTTATGCGATCCAGCACGCGTCGTTTTCTGTGATGAGTCAGGCAGAGTACGAAACGTTCGGTCGGCCTTACGATCTGCGCATCCTCGAAGCGCTGCCGGATGATTGGTGGCTGAATATGGCCCACCTTCACGGCACGGCGCCGATGTTCGATCTCATTGCCGATTATCCGGTCCAGATCCTGAACTGGCACGACCGCGAAGCCGAGCCGGATCTTGCCAACGGGAAACTGAAGTTTAAGGGCGCGGTCAGTGGCGGGATTGGCCGTATGGACCCGATGCATACGGGGACACCGGTCGAGGTTCGGGCGCAGGCGCGTAAAGCGATCGAGGAAACCGGCGCACGCCGGCTTGTCCTTTCGACCGGATGTGTCATCATGACGACCACACCTCAATCGAATATTCGCGCGGCGCGCGAAACGGTTGAATCGCTGGTCTAGCGGAGGACTTTGTGCCGATTCGTGTCATCTCAGGCCGCGCCAAAGGCCGCAAGCTCAAGATGGTCCCGGGCGACAGCACCCGGCCAGTGATGGATCGCGTGAAAGAGGCGTTGTTCAGCATCCTCGGTCCCGCAATCCAGGGCAGTACCTGGTTGGATTTGTTCGCGGGGACAGGCAGCATTGGGATCGAAGCGCTCAGTCGAGGCGCAGAACGTGTGTTGTTCATCGACAACGACCGGATGGCGATTCGCACCATCCACGAAAACCTGGAAATCACCGGCTTAGCGGGCAGCGCCGACGTGCTGCGGGCGAATGCGTTCGAATATCTGGGACGTCGCGCCGCGCAGGCTTTTGAGTATATCTACATCGCGCCGCCGCAGTACAAGGATATGTGGAAGGAAGTGCTGCTGCACCTGGACGAAAACCCTGCGCCGCTCGCGGAAGACGGTGTCGTCATCGTGCAGATCGATCCTGACGAAGCAGAGGATGTGCCGCTGCATACGTTGGCGCTCTACGATGAACGTTCTTACGGCAAGACGCTGCTGAGGTTTTATGAGCGGCTCTCGGCTGAAGATGAGGACGTGGAGCCGGAGACACCGCTAGAGGAACCCTCGCCAGAATAGGCTTACTGGTTGTGGTTGTGTGAAGCTTCTTCCAGGACGTGCTGAGCAAAATCGAGCGCGTCCTGTTTTGTTTTGATACGCTGTTCGACCTGGGCTTCGCGTAAGGCTTCCAGGATTGCACCGATGGCCGGACCGGGTTCGATGCCAAATTGTTCGATTAGATCGCGCCCGCTGACCAGGGGCGGGGGATCGATGGCGCTGTCGTACCGGAAGAAATAGTGCTCCAGCAGGGTGCGCACCGTTTCGAGGTAGTGAACCCAGGCCGCCTGATCGAGCGTATTGGCGACCATGCCCAGATAATCGGCCATGGCCTGAAAGCAGATGTCAACGCCCGCCGAGCCGGTATCGCGCCAGTAGCGGTAGATCCCGCTCGGAGTCAAGGTGTCGTTATTGAGCCAGTGCGGGCGCATGTGGTTGCGCACGATCGTTTGTAAACGGTCGGCTTCGTCGTTGCTCAGATGCAGATGTTTTGCGCGAGCGTGAATCCACCCTGCGCCGATCAGATCGTGCCGGAAGAAATGGACCCGGCCATCCTCCGCTTCAGTGCGCGTCACGGATTTGGCCGCGTCATGCATCAGCGCGCCCAACAGCAGCAGCGCATGGTGGGAGCGTTCTTGCGGCCACTCGATGCTTAACTCGGCCCCGATACGCGGTCGCAGATCCACAAACGCGAAGACCGCTGCGCCAATGGGCATGTTGTCGGTCAATTCGTCACTGCGTTCGCCGCGCATGACGCGCAGAAGCACGTCGAGGTGGCTCACGGTTTCCAGCGTGTGATGCCAGACGTCAAAGATGTGAGGCGACCCTTGCTTGATGCTGTCCAGCCCGGCGACCTCCGGCAGAACGGCCTGAAGCAGTCCTAACTGGTAGAGAGCGCGCAGCGCTGCCGAGGGATCGCGGGTGTCGAGAATGTGGAACAGCTCATCTCGCACTCGTTCAGGTGATACGGCTTGAAGTCGCGGAGCGGCAGCTCTGAGGTCGGCCTTCGTATCCGGCTCGACCTGCAATCCATGTGCTACGCTGGCGCGGATGGCACGCAGCGCGCGGATCGGATCGCTGGGGATCGATTCTGGCGAACAGCGCCGAAGACGATTCAGTTCCAGGTCGCGCAGTCCTCCAAGTGGATCGATGACACCGGTTAGATCCCCCATCAGGGGCACGGCCATTGCATTGATAGTGAAGTCACGGTGGAGAAGATCCGTTTCCAGATCGGGGCCGCGAAACTGCGCGACGTCTAGGACCAACCGGTTCCCTTCCCACGGGATGATGGCGCGGCCTACGCCGCGTTCCGCATCCAGTGAGTAGTAACTGCCGGAAAACGCATTGGCGATGGAGCGCGCCAGAGGACGCCCATCGCCGGGAGTTACAAGGTCGATGTCGCGGGTTGGGCGGTGAAGATAGGCGTCGCGCACAGTTCCGCCGACGAGATAAACCTCACTATGCACGGCTAATGTGTCACGCAGCGCCTCGACAGCAGGGTGCCAGTGCAGGGGGCGGCGCGGCAGAATTGGCTCCATCAGTCCTCGACAAGCGCGTCTGGATTGCAGACACCAATAAATGGAAGGTTGCGGAAGATCTCGTCAAGGTCGAGACCATAGCCGAACACGAATTTGTCGGGGATGTCGAACCCTACGTAATCGAGCTTGATGTCTACTTTGCGTCTGCTGGGCTTGTTGAGCAGCGTGCAGATACGAATGCTGGCCGGTTTGCGGGTGCTCAGCAAGCTGAGAATGTACTGCATGGTATGCCCACTGTCGATGATATCCTCGACAATCAGCAAATCTTTTCCCGCTACATCCTGGTTTAGATCCATTTCAATGCGCACGCGCCCGGATGATTCCCGCACGCCGTCACCGTAGCTTGAGATCGCCATAAACTCGATCTCGTGGGGGACCTGCACGTGACGCATGAGGTCGGCCAAAAACAGGACGCCGCCCTTCAGAATGCAGATCAGCAAGAGGTTTTGTGAATCCGCATAATCGCGCGTGATCTGCTCACCCAGCTCGCTGATGCGGGCTTGCAGGGCATCCTCTGGGATCAGGATTTCTTGCAGATAACGCTCGTAGGGTGCTGTCATCGATTGGTCCTTACGATGTGTGTAGTCGTCATAACGAGAAAACAAGCCAACCGCCGTGAGTGAAAAAGGCGGTTGGCAAAAAGTTCTGTCTGCGTCTAGTGCAGAATCGTTCCGGTGTTAGCCGGTGTCAGGCTAATCCAGTGCTGGCGAATCGACACGGCGCTCATCCCTTCCAGCCAATCCAGGACAAGGTGATGAAGCCGCAGCGTGGTTTGGATGTCGGTTTGCAGCGATTCTTCGGCTTCCGTGGATGCAACGATCATCTGGTGGAGCAGGGGAGCATCCGGCAGCGCATCTGTTTTTTCTTCGTTGGGCGAGAGATCCTGCATGTCGAGGTCGTACCCATCGCGCAGCGCCTGCATGACCCGTTCGCGCACGTCAAAGTGGTGCGCCCGAAGTGAGAGGAGCCGCTGCTCAAGGTCATCCGCGATGCCGTGCATGACGAGCAGTCGAGGCGGATTCTCGACAATCTGAGCCTCAATAAAGCTGATGAATGAAGTGTCGTCACCCGTGGTCAGGCAGTGCTCGTAGAGGTGCATTGCCTCAACTCGCAGGCGATAAACCTCAGCGATCGAAAAAATACCCTGCCCGCTGTGCTGGTCAAGCATTCGTTTCATCCTCCGCGGGGCACAGACGGTAGAGGTAGTCCCAGGTGTAAATCCCCGTATTGTGCCCATCGCTCCAGAAGAACTGGAGCGCGTAATTCCCAACGAGTTCGACACGTTCGGTCGTGACGTGCGTGAGCGGAATCAGGTCGGACAGGCTCTTCGGATCGTGCTCGCGGCCCATACGATCGTGCCCGCCACGGCATTCGACGCAGGGGCATGCGAGACGCAGCGGGCCGAGGGGGTAACTGCATGTACGGCCATCTGACCAGTTGATGATAAGTTCTTCGGAACGCTGATTCAGGGTGATGTCGGTAGGTGTGACGGCCATAAGATTAGTGCTGCGCCTTGCGTGCGGCTTGCCCGATCCAGTCGTACTCGCGGATACGCAGCGGACCAATATTGACATGAAGTGCCAATCGCTCCGCCAGATCCTCAGGATTCTGCCGGGCGAGTTGCTCGAAGCTGCTCACGCCAATTTGCCGCAGCGCCTGGGCATAATTGGGCCCAATGCCGCGTATCTCGGTCAAATCGTCTGCTTCCTGTGTCTGCGCGTCCTCATCTTCGTCATCTTGAAGATCTTCGAGAGGCAGGGGAATTTCAGGCATACCTTCGGATTCGGGCAGGCGCGACTTGACGATGACATCAAGTTGGGGCGCACGTTTGCCCTCGCGCATCAACAGCCAGCCGATGAAGGCGCTGATTCCTAGGCCGACGCCCAGAACGGTTGCGTTCCTGGTGATTTTGTACATGGGTTGAAGGACTCTTGATAGTTGGTTAAACGAGTAATTGGTCATGATTCTAGTGCCATACCCACCCTATGTCAAAAGTTCATCGTCCTTACTTTATCGTAAGCGCTGAATACGACCAGCTTAGTACTTGCCTTATCTAATTAGTGTGATTATACTAGGGGTATCTCTTTTCAAAAGCCACTACAGAGGACTTTTCTCACCATGGAACTGAGAAATCTGGTAGGCGCATCATACCAAACCTTCAAGGAGCGCACTTCGGACGCGAGTGTCGCGCTGTTGCACCCTCGCAGCCACTATCGCTCTATGCTGGTTGCCCAGCTTATGAATGATCCCGCAATGCGCGTATTCTATTATGCTATGGGGCCGGACGATGTCAACGTGCAGTCCTTCCTATCTGGCATAACGCACGATCTGGCGAACCAACATCCCACCTTTGGACGTCACCTGAACCAGATTCACTTTGAATCGCAGCCCGACCACGCAGAACTCCTCGAAGCATTTGTGCAAGACGTTGAGGAATTGAGTGATGAGCCATTCCTGCTCATCCTCGATGAGTATGATCGCACGGACAGCGCCGACGATCTGCAGGCCTTCGTGGAGCAGGCGATTGTACGCCTGACGCCGGATTCCAAGCTGGTCATCAACAGCCGCACGCTGCCGCGTTTGCCGTGGGTGTCGCTCATCGCGCAGCGCAAAGCGGTCGTGCTCGAAGATGACAAGGTGGTTGCCACCGACTTCTATGATATGAAGACCGATGGCGCGAACCTGCTCGAAGTCAACGCCCTGGGGCCAGGTTACGTGCTGCTGAACAACCAGCCGGTTGATACCTGGGAAGGGCATCTGCCGCGCCTTCTGTTCTTCTTCGCGCTGGACCGTCCGGTTGTGACACGCTCGGAGATCTGCCAGGCGTTCTGGCCCGATCTCGACAACGATCAGGCTGTCAACGTCTTCCACGTCACTAAGCGCCGTCTGCACAAGGCACTGGACTTCGACGTGCTGGTCCACGAGGGCGGGTATTACCGCGTCAACCCTGACGTTTCCGTCAATTACGATATTATGTCGTTCGTGGGTGCGCTGGTGAAAGGGCGCTCCCCGGAGACGACCGACAAGGCCGCAGCCTGGCAGGAAGCTATCGATCTCTATCGCGGCCCGTTCCTGCAGGGTCACAGTGATGACTGGATCATGGAGCGTCGCCAGGAATATCAGGCGGGGTATCTCGAAGCGCTCAGCGAAATGGCGCGCATCCGCCTGGATGAAGGCCGCCAGGAGCATGCATTGGGCCTGCTGCTGCGCGCAGTCGGTGAAAACGATCGTTTCGAGCCGATCCACCGCCAGATTATGCAGCTCTATGCGGATCTGGGCCGTCGCAGCGAAGCCGCGGGCCACTATCAGAAGCTGGTCGAGCGGCTGCGCTCGGATGGACGCGCACCGGAAGCTGAGACCCAGGCGCTCTATCAGTCCATTATGTCGTAGCTGTCGTTGTGCCTTGTGAAAAACGAGAAGCCCGCTAACTAGCGGGCTTCATTTTTGTTACAGCGCCCCTGGAGGGATTCGAACCCGCGGCCTCCCGCTTAGAAGGCGGTTGCTCTATCCACTGAGCTACAGGGGCTTCTGAGGTTGTTTTTACGTGTGTTCGCGCGGTCTAACTCTCGTCGTCAATGACGGGTCGGATGCCTTTGTAGATCGTCGCACCGGTAAGCGTGCGGAGGATCGTCATCGGTGGACGCTCGATCTGCTGGCTCAGCTCAACCGGGGTGAGGGGGGTGTTGTTGTTCGCCAGGAAGACTCGGAAGACTGCATCTACCAGTGACGTGTGCGCCGTAATAAAGTCTGGCTGTCGAGCCGCTTCTTGCAGCGCACGCTGGAGCGCATCGACTTGATGAACTTCGGCGGTGACCGGATCGATCCAGTCTACTTCCTCAGTATCACGATGCTCAGAGAAAAATCCGCGCTGCTCGGATGACAGATGGCTCAACAGATAAACGCGCAGTTCTTGCCCATCACGGTTCCACCATTCGTAGTCAATGTGGAATTTAGTGTCCAGCGTGGGCTTGACCCGGCGGCTCGCGGCGCTGGCTGATGTGCTCACGGAGACTCCTTACGTCGATTCATGGTAGGTCACTATGACAACCGCCAATATGGACCACCCACATGCTCAAACTCCGGTCGCGTCACGAGTGTCGAAAAGATCGGGCCGGGCGGGCAGCGCAAAATTACGTTGACTGCGCTGTATACCGTCTTGGCGTGAACGGCTTGCTGCGGGCTAAGGCGAGCAAGCTGTGACACGCACTGCCGCATGATGTCCGGCAGACGCTGGGCGGCGCGCTCCGGCGGAAGCCAAAGCGCATCAATGCCCTGGAGATCGTCTGCACCCAACACCATCAACTCGTCATATTCCGCGCCAATGGCGCGTTTTTGGTTGTCGAACAGAATCTGGTGATCGCCAGCGGCGGCCAGCCGGATCCACTCGGTATGTGGACGATGCGCGGCAAAGTTCACAATAACGCGAGACGGATCGTCGGTACGCTTCACGGTCAGGTACGTGCCGACGGGCAGGCGGTACTTGCGGTAAAAGTCAGCCAGCCCATACACGTAGTGATGCTCGCGCACGACCCAGCCCTGCATTTCTTCGCCGGACTGTCCATCGACCAGCGTCATCAGGATGTGAGGCGCTTCGTAGGCGGTCGGGAATAAATGACGCAGACGGGAGCTGAGCGGCAGTGTGCCCGTACGCCGGTGTGGAAAGTTCAGGCTGAACGTCACTTCATCCGCCGGACGCGCAGGGGAGCGCATACTCGACAGCTCATCGTCGATCTCGTTTTCGATCGTCAGCAGATCCTCGGTGAGCACGTGGCGGTTGTATTCAATCGCGTTGTAACGAAGCCGCAGCGGGACGGTCGTAACTTCCTGCGGTTCCATTTCATGCAGGAACCACAGCACTTGCCCGGCGGGTCCTACTTCGTCGAACCGGTGGTCATGGAAGAGCGCGTTGTCTAGCGAGAAATTACGCAGCCGGGCATCTACCTCCTGGGGCAGATCGATCTCCGCTGCGATGTCGCTCGTGTGGAGCGGTCCACCTTCGTTCATAACCAGCACGGCTTCGGCCAGATGGAGTTGCGCGATGCCGATATCCACAAGCAGCGAGCGCAGGAACCAGCGACCGGCGAAGTTCACAACGTCCGGTTCTTCCCGCAGGCGCTCCTCGATCAGATAAATCACATCGTCTCCGAACTGATCGAAGATCGCGTCTGGGTCGATGCTGGTAGTTACCTGGGCGGGGTCAGCATCTTCAGGAAAGTTTAACGTGTGAGGGGTTGCCAACGCGCTGGCAAATTCGCGCGTGCGTCCGCCCTCAAATGTGACACGCAGGACAGTGAAATCGCCGTGTTCGGGGTTGTTGCCGGGACGGGCGTCCACGACTTCTCCCGCTGCATATCCCATCGCCGGGAAAATCAGCTTCTGTCCAACCGTGTATGAATCGCGGGGTTGGAAGATCTCACCGCGTTCAAGCTGGCGGCGAAGCGTCTGAACTTCCTGGCTGATACGATATTGAATGAGACGATGTGCGATTTCTGCACTGGTGAGAGGCGTTTCTTCTTCTAGGAAGACCGAGAAGATGTACTCGACATCCTCGTTGGACAGTTGGAAATGCTCTGTCCAATATTGTTCGGTTTCAATTTGATACTGGAGCAATGTGTTTCCCTGCTGCTGTGTGCTAGTGAACTGGGCGGTGGTTGGCGTGCGACATAGATTATAGCAAAGAGCGACCGTGCTGCAAGGCTGGCTCTATACTTGATGCATTATTGCGATAGAGCGCGCCTAAGAAATGACTCAGTTTCGGGAAAAACAGGCGATTTGGGTATAATATGAAAGATAAATCTGCATAAATTACGCAGAAACTTGACTCCCTTGCTTCATGCGTGGCGCATGCAGCACTGCCTGACTGCACACGGCTAGTCCCCAGGAAGGAACACAATGGCAAACAGAGATTTCCGGGACACATTTGGAACGCTTTCGAGCTTCGAGCTTGACGGCGAGACGATCCATTATTACCGGCTTGACCGGCTGGAAGAACAAGGGCTGGGTGCCGTTTCCCGGCTGCCATTTTCGATCAAGGTCTTGCTCGAGTCTGTGGTCCGCAACAATAACGGCTTTGAGGTGACGGATGAGGATGTGACCAATCTGGCACAGTGGTCCCCCAATCCGAGTGAAATCAAAGAAATGCCATTCAAGCCCGGGCGCGTGATTTTGCAGGACTTTACCGGTGTGCCGTCATTGGTTGACCTCGCTGCGCTGCGCTCGGCGATGCAGCGCATGAGCGGCGATCCGGCCCGGATTCAGCCCTCGATCCCCGTCGATCTGGTGATTGACCACTCCGTTCAGGTGGACAGCTTTGGCTCGATGGCGGCGCTCCAGATCAATGCCGATATCGAGTTCGAGCGCAACCGCGAGCGGTACGAATTCCTGCGGTGGGGGCAGGGGGCGTTTAAGAATTTCCGTGTTGTACCTCCGGCCACAGGTATCATTCACCAGGTCAATCTCGAATATCTGGCGAGCGGTGTCATAACGCAGGAAATCAATGGTCGCCGTGTGGCGCTGCCGGACAGCCTGGTGGGCACAGACTCGCACACGACCATGATCAACGGCCTTGGCGTCGTGGGGTGGGGCGTTGGCGGCATTGAGGCAGAAGCCGTTATGCTCGACCAGCCGATCTACATGCTGATCCCCGAGGTGATCGGATTCAAGCTGATCGGCAGGCTGCCTGAAGGCGCGACGGCCACCGATCTCGTGCTGGCTGTGACTCAGATTCTCCGCGCGCGCGGCGTCGTTGGGAAGTTCGTGGAATTCTTTGGGATGGGCCTAAGCCACTTGAGCCTTCCCGACCGCGCGACTCTGGCGAATATGGCGCCCGAATACGGCGCGACGATGGGATTCTTCCCCGTGGATGCGGAAACGCTGCGCTATCTGCTGCAAACGGGCCGCGCGCCGGAGCAGGTGCAGTTGGTGGAAGAATACACGCGGCGTCAGGGCCTGTTCCGCACGGATGAAACACCCGATCCGATCTTCACCGATGTTCTCGAACTCGACATGAGCACCATAGAGCCTGCCGTCGCTGGACCGAAGCGCCCGCAAGACCGGATTCCGCTGAGCCAAGTCAAAGACGCATTTGAGAAAGCATTGGTTGCGCCGACATCCGAGCGTGGATTTGCGCTTTCCGGTGACGCGCTGAAGGCGAAGGGAACTGTCCCCGTAGGGGATAACGGCAGCAAGGCCGAAGTCGGTCACGGGATGGTTGTGATCGCGGCCATCACGAGCTGCACGAATACGTCGAATCCGTCCGTGATGGTGGCTGCGGGCCTGTTGGCGAAGAAGGCCGCCGAACGCGGGCTGCACAGCGCCCCATATGTCAAAACGAGCCTTGCGCCCGGCTCAAAGGTCGTCACGGCGTATCTGAAGGAAGCCGGGCTGCTCCCATACCTGGAAGAACTCGGGTTCTATGTGGTTGGTTATGGCTGTACCACCTGTATTGGAAACAGCGGTCCGCTGCCTGCGTCCGTATCCGGCGTGATCGATGACAAGCGCCTGGTTGCGGCGGCAGTCCTGAGCGGCAACCGGAACTTCGAAGGCCGGATTAACCCCTTCGTGCGGGCGAACTACCTTGCATCTCCGCCGCTAGTGGTTGCTTATGCCATTGCGGGCCGGATCGATGTCGATTTGGTGAATGAGCCGATTGCGACCGACGCAGACGGCAAGGCGGTCTATCTGCGGGATATCTGGCCGACGCAGCACGAAATTGCAGATGCGATCTCGGCGGCAATCAAGCCGGAGATGTATGCCAAGCAGTACGCAAATGTGTACGACGGCAACGAAACCTGGAACGCGATCCCAGTCACGGGAAGTGAAGTGTACGCCTGGAGCGACGACTCCACCTACGTCCAGGAGCCGCCGTTCTTCATCGATTTACCTGCCCAGCCGGAACCGCTCAGCAACATCCAGGGCGCGCGCGTGCTGGTCCTGGTCGGCGACTCGGTTACGACCGACCACATCTCACCTGCCGGATCGATTTCCTTGAACAGCCCGGCGGCGAAATATCTGATGGAACACGGCGTCGAGCCGAAGGATTTCAACTCCTACGGAACCCGCCGTGGGAATGACCGCGTCATGGTACGCGGCACGTTCGCCAATATCCGGCTGCGTAACCAGATCGCCCCCGGCACGGAGGGCGGAGTCACGACATATCTGCCGACCGGCGAGCAGATGTCCATTTTCGACGCATCCGAACTGTATCAAGCTTCAGGTACGCCGCTGCTGGTCATCGCGGGCAAGGAATATGGCACGGGAAGCTCACGCGACTGGGCCGCAAAGGGGACCTTCCTGCTTGGCGTGCGTGCCGTCATTGCGGAAAGCTACGAGCGCATTCACCGCAGCAATCTGATCGGGATGGGCGTGCTGCCGCTCCAGTTCAAGCCGGGCGAAAGCTGGCAAAGCCTGGGGCTGACGGGCCGCGAAACCTTTGACATTCTGGGCCTGGATGACGATCTGCGTGCCGGTCAGGATGTCAAGGTGCGTGCGGTGGCGGAAGACGGCACGGAGAAGAACTTCGTGGTGACGTGCCGCCTGGATACGCCGGTAGAGGTGAATTACTACCGTAATGGGGGCATCCTTCAGACGGTGCTGCGCAACTTCCTCCACCAGGAAGTGAACGCGTAGGCTCTCTTCCATCCAACAACTGATAGCCGAGCGGTCCGGGCGGCAGCCTGCGACCGCTCGCTGTGTGTTTCCTAAACACGTAAAGCAGGGTGCCTGACTTGCGCGTGGGCAAAAACGGTGTATAGAGTAATGGGGTGTGGAAAATTAGCGTGGCGTGTTATGTGACAGTCCTGTACGCGACCGCATGCTGCCGCAGTTTGAGGGCAAGGCGTATAGAGCAGGGCGGGGGAGAGCAAAACGGATGGGCTTAAAAGTATTGATCGTGGATGATGAGGTTGCCATTCGTGATGCCCTGGGGCGCAAGCTTCGGCGGGAAGGCTTCACGGTTGTTACGGCAGGTAACGGCCTCGAAGGACTGCGCGCGTTTCACAGCGAACGACCTGGGCTGGTGATTCTGGATATTGTTATGCCCGAGATGGATGGGCTGACCGTCTGCCAGCGGATCCGTGAAGTGGCGGAGACGCCGATCGTGATGCTGTCGGCTCAGGCGGTCACTGAAGAAGATATCATTGAGGGCCTGAATGCGGGCGCAGACGAGTACCTTGTCAAGCCGATCCGGCTGAACGAGTTCATTGCGCGCGTGCAGGCGATTTTGCGGCGCTCGCAGCTCATGTCTGCCGAGACGGAACCCGGCTACAACGACGGGTATCTCAACATCGATTTGCAGCGGCGGCACGTCCACGTCAACGGGCAGAAAATCCACCTGACGCCCACTGAATTTAAGCTGCTGGTTGTGCTGCTGGAGAATTCGGGCCGGGTCGTTTCCCAACGGGAACTGCTCGAACAAGTATGGGGTCCGGAATATGTGGACGATGTTTATTATCCGCGTGTTTATATCAGCCAGCTCCGGCGTAAGATCGAGCCAGATGCGACGAATCCGCTCTACATTTTGACGGAGCACAGGGTTGGCTACCGCTTCGAAAAACAAAACAACCGCTGAGCGGCTGCATGATAGCGCGTCCCCATGCCCGCTAATTCGGTTATTCTGCTGTTCAACGGCCTGACACTCGCGCTTGCGCTTACGATGCTCCTGCTGACGCTGTGGCAGGATGCCAGCACGCCTTCCAATCAAATCTTCGCGTTGTTTCTTTTCTCTGTTCTTATTTGGGCCTCCGGCTCCTTGCTGGCGCGGGCAGCCGCTTATGTGAATGCTGGCGACAGCTCGGTGCAGCTTGGGCTGGTGCTGCTCGATATCGGCTTCATGAGCGCCAGCATCACGATCTACGTCTACAGCGCGGTGATCACAAGTATCCGTGGGCACTGGTTCCAGATCACCGCTGTAGCCGGATTTGTGTTGATCGCGGCTTACCAATCGCTGCTGCTTATCACCGAAACGCCGCGCGCCTTTGAGATCACCTCCACCGGACTGCTGAATTACCAGCTTGACGCACCCGCCAGCATTATTTACCTGATTTTCCTGCTCTCGACAGTGCTCCTCGTCTGGCAAAATCGCCGCAAGATTCGCGCCCAAACACTTCGGTTAGGGATCCTGTTGTTTGCAACGGCCCAACTCTTGAGCCTGATCAGTCCCCATTTTCGAGCCAGGGGAACACCCGAGGAAATTGGCTCCATTGCGACGCTGCTGATCAGTTACGCCGTGGTGCGCCAGCAGATCATGGTTCCGCTGCTGGGCCGCGCCCGCCAGGTGGAGGCCGTACGGGATGTGGGCCTTGCCATCACGAGCCGCCTCAACCTCGAAGATACGCTGTCAGCCATTGCGGCTCAGGCGGCGAGCTTGCTGGATGCGGATGGCGTGGCGATCTTCCTCAAACGTGAACAGGCCCTGGAAGTCGCGGCGGTATACGAACTGCCTGCCGCTTATTTGGGCATTACGGTGCCGATCGGGACGGGCCTTGCTGGAACGGTCGCTGCGGAACAGCGGGGACGGCGGCTGGATGACTTCCGTCGTGACTGGCATGGTGAGGCCGATTTGCCTTTAGCCCGTGAGGCGTTTGGCGCGGTGCTGTGCGTGCCGCTGATGTTTGCTGACGATGTTGTCGGCGTGCTGCTGGTGATCGCCGGGCGGCAGGGTCGCCTGTTCGATCGCGAGGACATGCGACTGCTGCAGTTGTTAGGTCCGCAGGCGGCGGTCGCAATCACGAACAGCCGCCTGTTTGAAGCCGAACGCAAACTTTCGCGCGATCTGGTTGCCGCAAAAGATCAGGTTGAAACGATCCTGACCAGCACCGAAAACCCCGTTGTGGCATTCGATCGCAAATTCCGGGTGTTGGTTGCCAATCCGGCGGCTATGAAGCTTTTCAAGCGCCCAGAGGCTAGCGATGCGGCGGGTGAGTACCTTGTGACTTTGGTTCCCAACGATCTTCTGCCACACGACCCACGTAAGGCGCTGCACGCGCTGTGGCGGCACCGCGCCTACACATACGACATCAGCACCCAGGGCCGCAGCTACCTCTGTCACATTGCGGAGCTAGGTAGGCGGCGTGGGGAAGGGTGGGTGGCTGTCGTCAACGACGTATCCGAGCTTAAGGAACTGGACCGGCTGAAAAGCCAGATGATCCAGATGACCAGTCACGATCTGAAGAATCCGCTCCAGGCCGCGATGAGCTATATGGAACTGCTTGCTGAAGATGGCGAAGCGGTGATGACGGACGACATGCGCGACGATATGGCCGTCGTGTGGACGCAGTTGAACCGGATGTACCGGATCATCAGCGGTATTCTCGATCTGGAGCGTGTGCGGTCGGGGACGCCCGCATTTGAGGCCTGCGATCTGGAACAGGTGCTGAAGCGAACAGTAGATGAACTGGCGGATCAGGTACGTGCAAAAGGCCTGGAATTGGACTTGACGCTGCCAGAGTCGCTGCCACTCGTCCTGGGCGATACACAGCAGTTGGGTCAGGCCGTGATCAATTTGATCGAGAATGCGATCAAATTTACGCCCTCAGGGGGACATATTGACTTGCGGGCGGAGGCCTCGGCATCCTGGGTCGAGATCAGCGTCAGGGATACGGGCATTGGCATCGTAGATGAGGAATTGAATCGCGTCTTCGAGCGGTTCTTCCGAGGGCAGCAGCGCGGCCTGACCAATGCGGGCGGTTCTGGGCTGGGATTAAGTCTGGTCAAGGCTGTCGTTGAACGGCATAATGGAAAAATCGAGCTAAACAGCGCGGTTGGGGTAGGCACTACCGTCACGATTCATCTGCCGGTTGCGGATAGTGTCGAGATGAATAAGGAGCAGCCGTGAAAATCTATACGCGTACTGGCGATAAGGGTGAGACTGCTCTGTTTGCAGGCGGCAGGGTGAGCAAAGGACACGTACGTTTGCACGCCTACGGGACGGTTGACGAGCTTAACAGCATACTGGGGATTGCCGCAACCTCAACCGACCAGGGTGACGTATTTGACGCCATTCGCCGCGTGCAGGCGGAACTCTTTAGCGTTGGGGCCGACCTTGCCACGCCGCTCGAATCCCGGCCCAAGTGGCTGGTGCGTGTGAGCGCCGACATGGTAGAGGGGTTGGAGCGCGACATCGACGGCTGGGAGGCCAAACTACCGCCGCTGACCAGTTTTATCCTGCCGGGCGGCGGCATGACTGGGGCGTACCTGCATCTGGCACGCACAGTTTGCCGTCGAGCTGAGCGCTGGCTGGCGGAACTGAGCACGGAAGAAGCTGTCAATCCGGTGGTGCAGCAGTACGTGAACCGCCTTTCTGACTGGCTGTTTGTGTTGGCGCGTTACGCAAATAACAACGAGGGACGCTCGGAAACAGAATGGCGAGCGCCCCAACGTGATTGATCGCATTTTCGTATAGTCATTAACCAAGCAAAACCAACACCAAATCACACAAACCAAAAGACAGTTAGCTACACACGATCGCTATACCCCTGACCCAGCGGTGTTGCCAGCATAATCCCAACAAATGACACCAAAACCGCCACATGAAACAACGCAAACGGAATACACAACCAATACAATCCAGCGCCAAAACCACCTGCCAAAACCATAATCACCAACACCACACCATGCATCACCAAACTCAACAACAACAACCCCACACCAATCATCAACAACAAGCCGCGCTGTGTCGCCATAGATGACGACGCGCGACCTATCAAACGTCCAAGAGCGGGGGAGCGATCCAACCGACGACTCACAGGCCCGACAAAAGGACGCAAGAGCACCCCGATCAAGCGGCCAACCAAACGGAAAGGCAAACTAAGCAAGCGCCCAATTCCGCCCATACCCCCACATCCTTCCAAAGCAAAACCCTAATCCGCACGAGCCAATCGACTAGCCAACCAACCCGGAACGCGCGCTTTTATACGCACGCCGCCAGCTGCATGCTCCTCGCTCAACACAACGCCATGATCGTACAAAGAGGAAATCAACTCTCCCTCACTGTACGGAACAAACTGCTCGATCTCCACCATAGACGCAGACAGCACCCGACCCACAGCCGCCAGTAGATCCTGCAGTCCAGCTTTCTTCAACGCAGAGACATGCACAATCTCCTGGTATCCCAAAGCCCCTATATCCAGATCAAGCGCGCGATCCGGCACGAGATCGCTTTTATTAAGCACCAGGATTTTAGGAACACGCGTCGCATCGATCTCAGCCAGCGTGTCCTCAACGACATCAATATGATCAACCGCACGCGGATGGCTCGCATCCACCACGTGCAAAATCACATCCGCCTCTCCGACTTCTTCCAGTGTGGCACGAAACGCCGCGGCCAATGTAACCGGCAACTTTTGAATGAAGCCCACTGTATCGGTCAGCAGCACAATACGACCGCTCGGCAGCTTCACCCGGCGCGTAGTCGGATCGAGCGTCGCAAAAAGCTGGTCGGCAACGTAAACATCCGCGCCCGAAAGCGCATTGAGCAGCGTAGATTTTCCCGCATTCGTATAGCCCACCAACGCGACCGTTGGCATTCCGGCACGGCTCCGCTGACTGCGATGCCGCTGACGGTGCGCTCGAACCTGCTCAAGCTCCTCTTTGAGCTTCGAGATTTTGCGTCGAATCTCGCGGCGGTCCACTTCAAGCTGCGTTTCACCAGGGCCACGCAGCCCAACACCGCCCGATCCGCCGCGTGCTGCGCCACCTCCCACTTGCCGCGCAAGGTGGGTCCACTGACGAGTCAAGCGCGGAAGGCGGTATTCATACTGCGCCAGCTCAACCTGGAGCGATCCCTCACGAGTCTGTGCATGCTGCGCAAAAATATCGAGAATCAGCGCAGAACGATCCAGTACTTGAACAGCTTCACCAAATGCCTTTTCAAGCTCGCGCTGGTGCCGTGGCGACAGCTCATCGTCAAAAATCACCATGCCCGCGCCCAGCTCAGCCAACTGCTGCGCTATTTCTTCTACTTTACCCGAACCAATAAACGTCGCGGGATCGGGACGAGTAAGGCGCTGGATCACGCGCCCAACGACCTCCACACCGGCTGTGTGCACCAGCAGCAGCAGCTCATCCAGAGAATCCTCAACGGAAAACAGCGATCGCTCTTCCCGGATTTCCACGCCAACTAGTATCGCGCGCCCGGCATCGCTGATATTGCGCTCGACATCACCATCCTGATAACTTGACAACAGCCACGCCTTTCACTCAGTCCGAAACCGGCAGGTTCGCCCCAATGTCGCTCAGAAAAGATTCCAAACCATCCGAAGCACGGGCCGCATACAGCTTTTGCCGGTCACGTTTCCCCTTAGGAGCCGCCTCAAGTGGCGGCAAAATGCCAAAATTGGCCTTCATCGGTTGAAAGTCCGCCGGATCGGCATGCGTTACGTAATAGCACAGCGCACCGAGCATCGTGGTCGGGGGCATTTCCCATAAGGGTTGACCGTGAATAAGCTGTGCCATGTTGATGCCTGCCAGCAACCCCGTGCCAATATTGCCTACGTAGCCCTCAACTCCCGTGATCTGACCGGCGAAAATCAAATCTTCCCGGCTCTTAGCCTGCAATGTGGGATGCAAGTGCACCGGAGAGTTCAGGAACGTATTACGGTGCATCTGCCCGTAACGTGAGAATTCGGCGTTTTCCAGCCCAGGAATGAGCCGGAAGACACGCTTTTGCTCCCCCCAGCGCAGATTCGTCTGGAAACCAACCAGGTTATACAGCGTCCCGGCTAAATTATCTTGCCGGAGCTGGACGACCGCGAAGGGGCGGCGTCCGGTGCGCGAATCGGTCAACCCAACCGGGCGCATTGGCCCAAACGCCAATGATCGCTCACCGCGCGCGGCAATCTGTTCTACGGGTAAGCAGCCCTCGAAGAAATGCGGATCTTCGCGCTCGAAAGCCCGCAGATCGATCAGCTCCGCGCCTATCAGCGCTTCTACGAACCGGTCATATTCTTCTTTAGTCATCGGGCAGTTGATATAATCGCCCGCCTCGTCTTCACCGCGACCGTACCGGCTTGCACGGAAGGCAATCGACATATCGATTGTATCCGCCGTCACCATAGGCGCAATCGCATCGTAAAAGTACAGGTACTCCTCGCCAACCATCGCGGCGATTTCGCCCGCAAGCGCTTCGGCAGTTAGCGGTCCGGTAGCAACAATCGCTGGCCCCGATGGAATGTGCTTCACTTCCTCACGAACCAGCGTGATTCGTGGGTGATTCTCGATCGCTTCGGTAATAAGCTGCGCGAAACGCTCCCGGTCCACCGCCAGAGCGCCACCCGCAGGCACAGAAGATTGATCCGCACAGCGAAGCAATAGCGATCCCAACCGCCGTAGTTCCGCCTTCAGAACACCGGGCGCGCGATCCGGCAGATCGGAGCCGAGTGAATTACTGCAAATCAACTCGCCCAACTGATCCGTCAGATGAGCAGGAGTCATTTTGACGGGCCGCATTTCATACAAACGCACGTCAATTCCACGCTGGGCAAGCTGCCAGGCGGCTTCAGTTCCAGCCAAACCACCACCAATCACATCAACAACCGTCATTCGCACCCCGTTACGTTCAGATTGATCACGGACTTGCACCACAATCCTTACTCGATTGTAGCGAACGCCTCACAGACTGTCTACCTTCGCTCAAGAACCCTTTCTAGCCGCTAAAAGTCACCATTATTGTACGAATCTTGCATGAATTTACCCCTACTGTTATTGATTTTTCCGCAATGATAGGGTATCCTTAAAATACTCGATTTGGAACATACGTTCTAATCCTGAGTAATCACTTTGAGGACACATGGCAACACAAACCTACGAACGTTCTACAACATCCTTCACTGCTGCAATCCAAGAACGAATCGAAGCGCTTATCGCGGCTTTCGTTTTGCTGCTTTGCGGCGCTATCGGGTTTGCCGGAACGCTTGGCACGGCCAAACTTGTCACATCCGTTAACGCAGGAACGATTACCTTCGAGGTTATCGAACCCCAGATTCCAGCATATTCCATGGTCGCAATGGGGGAGGAAGCCGCACTCTCGCCGCTGTCCCCCGCGTTTACACCGCAAGTCCAGTACTGGGCGCCACTCATCAATGCGTGGGCGATTCTGTACCAGATGGACCCCAACCTGATTGCTACTGTGATCCAGATCGAAAGCTGCGGAGATCCAAGTGTAGGCTCAAATGCAGGCGCACAGGGTCTCTTCCAGGTCATGCCTTTTCACTTCGCTCCCGGCGAAGATATGCTTGACGTCCAGACGAACGCAGCGCGCGGCCTGAGCTATCTGGCTGAAGGGCTTGCCAAAGCAAATGGACATGTAGGGCTGGCGCTGGCCGGATATAACGGCGGCCACGGTGTTATCGACCGCGGCTGGGCCACGTGGCCCGCTGAAACGCAGCGCTACTATTACTGGGGATCGCGGATCTACTCAGAAGCTACATCAGGCTTAGACACCAGCGCAACGCTGCAGGAGTGGCTCAATGCTGGCGGCAGCGTCCTCTGCACTCGTGCACAGGCCACCGAAGATCAGCTTACACAGCATCAGGCCGGATTCTAATCAAACCCGGCCTGATGGGAACTTCAAACGACAGACGCTTAGACGGAGCCGAGAACGATACACGCATTCTGGCCGCCCAGGCCGAAGCTGTTCGAGATTGCGTAGCGAACATCACGCTCGCGCGCAACGTTCGGCACGTAATCAAGATCGCATTCAGGATCGGGCGTCTCATAGTTAATCGTCGGGTGCATGATCTTCTCGTAGATCGTCATGATGGTCGCAATCGCCTCGATCGCGCCCGCACCACCCAGAAGGTGACCGACCATACTCTTGGTCGAGCTTACCGACAGATCGTACGCGTGCTCCCCGAAGACATCCTTGATAGCTTTCGTCTCCACGGCATCATTCGCCTTGGTCGACGTACCATGCGCGTTGATGTAGTCGATATCCCGAGCATTGACATGAGCGTCGTTAAGCGCCCCGGTCATTGCCCGCGCCGCGCCGCTGCCATCGGGGTCCAGCGCCGCAACGTGATACGCGTCCGACGATGACGCCATGCCGAGTACTTCGGCATAAATGCGCGCGCCACGCTTCACGGCACGCTCCATCGTCTCCAGAACCAGCACACCGCCGCCTTCACCAAACACAAAACCGGTGCGGTTGAGGTCGAACGGACGGCTGGACGCTGCCGGATTGTCGTTAAAACCGGTCGCCAGCGCCGTCATGGAGATGAACCCCGCGATCGCATAGTCCAGGATCATGGCTTCCACGCCACCAGTGAAAACGACGTCGGCACGCCCATAGCGCACAAGGTTGAATCCATCACCGATGCTGTGCGTGCCGGTCGCGCAGGCCGTCGAGATGCACACCAGCGGGCCGAGCGCCCCGGTGACACGGCTCACATAATGCGCCGGAATGTTCGGCAGCGACTGGATCAGCGAAAATGGCCCCGGACGGCGCCCGCGCGTACGGTAGCCAAACGAAGCCTGCTGCGCCAGATCGTGACCGCCCATCGACGATCCAAAATCGACGCCAACGCGATCCCGAATAGGCTCGAGATCCGCCGGTGATATTCCTGCGTCGGCCATTGCGTCCTGAACCGCCGCTACCGCAAAATGCGCCGGACGTCCCATACGGCGCGCCTCTTTTGCATCGAGGAACTCCGTGGGATCAAAGTCCAGCACTTCCGCTGCAATCTGCACCTCAAGCGGAGAGGGATCGAAGCTCTGAATGCGACGAATACCCGATTCGCCCCGCTTAAGCTTTTCCCAAAACTCGGGGAACCGCCCGAGCGGCGTTACAGCACCGATACCTGTCACCACCACACGGGGGAAACCATTTCGTGTGAATTCCATGGGTCGTCCTTTACTCTGACGTGTCCTGATCACGTGAACTCGCGGCTGGCGAGGATTGCTCGATTCCTTCGCGGATCGCCTCAACGATCTGGCCGTTGACGGCGCTTCGCGCCTGACGAATTGCGTTTTTGATGGCCATGGCATTCGAACGGCCATGCCCGATGATGACGACACCGTTTACACCCAGCATCGGCGCGCCACCGATCTCGAAGGGGTCCACCTGGCTGTACACCCGTCTGAATGCGGGCCTTGACAGCAGGCCACCTACCTTCGATCTTAAGTCGGATGTTAGCTCCTGGCGAATAAGCCCGAACAACGTGCGCGACATCGCCTCAAGCGTCTTGATCATCACATTGCCCACAAACCCATCCATCACGATCACGTCGGCTTTGTTCGACAAGACGTCTTTCGGCTCAACATTTCCAATAAAGTTAACCCCAGATCGACTCAGGAGTTCCGCACTTTCTTGAACAAGAGTGCTACCTTTACCTTCTTCTTCCCCATTTGACAGCAGCGCAACCCGTGCCGATGTTTTTCCTAACGCGCGCTCGGCATAAACGCCGCCCATCACAGCAAACTGCGCCAGCCACTCGGGACGACAATCCGTACTAGCACCGATGTCGAGTAGAATCATCGACTGCCCGTGAAGCGACAAAATGGTCGAGAGGGCAGGGCGGTGCACACCAGGAATACGCCGGAGCGTCTGTAAAGTTGCAATCGCCAGGGCCGCACCGGTATTGCCCGCCGTGACAAAAGCATCTCCGCGGCCTTCTTGCACCAGTCGCATGCCGACATGCATCGACGAGCCAGGCTTACTCCGGCCTACCACCCCCGGCTTGTCCTCCATAGTGACCTGCTCCGGGGCATGAACCACTTCAATCGGCAGTCCAGACGTGGCGTGCCGCGATAATTCCTGCTCAACCCGAGCCTGATCGCCCACCAACACGATGGTTTCGCCATACTCACGGGCGGCCAATACCGATCCCTCTACATCGGGACCGGGGTTTTGATCGGACCCCATTGCATCGACGACGATTCGCATTCTTCAAACCTTCCGCTTCGAGCAATCTACCAAGCTTGAATAAGTGTCAATTTTACGCGTGTAGAAGTGCAACTGCCAGCCATTGACAATCCTTTTTCGCCGTGTATAATGACTTCTGCAATGCCCTGGTGGCGGAATTGGCATACGCGGCAGGTTGAGGGCCTGTGCCCGTTCGGGCGTGGAGGTTCGAGTCCTCTCCAGGGCACCAAGTTACACCAGATTTCCCCTCAAAAAGCTTCTTCGGGAGCTTTTTTGTTTTTCCTCCCAAACCAGTATTGCCGTACAGTTGCGTCGCTCCGTAAATCAACGTACACTCCATCATGAGCGGCAAGTAAGCCTGATCTTTACCACGCCTGCATACGCCTTACCATGCCCGGCCTCCTCGGGAACGCGCCCAACCGGGCTTACCGGAGAACAGCGACATGAGCAGCGCACGAGATGATTTAGAATTCGCCTACAAGCTTATCAAACGCGACAAGACACAAGACGCGCTCGATCTGCTGCGGCCCATCGTGGCGATGGAACCCGAAAATGTCCATGCGTGGTGGCTGCTGGCTTATGCAGCTTCCGAACCGCGTGAGGCACGCGAAGCTTTGATCCAGGTGCTGCGCCTGGACCCCACCTACGTCAATGCGCCCAAAGCGCGTGAAATGCTGGGGCAGCTTAATCAGCAGTATCCGCCTGAGTTTGACGAAATTCAGCGCTTCCCGGAGCTGCAGAACGAGTACAGCGTGGTGCAGCCCTCTAGTATGCCCGATCCATTTACCACGGGGCCAGCCGACGAGAGCGACGAAGAAATGCCCGCTTTTCTGGCTGCTTCGCCAAGCGATCTAGATTCCGGGACAGAAGAACCACCGGATGACCTGTTCGATTCCGTCCTGTTCGCGGACAACACCGACGAACTGTTCCCCGAAGAGGATCCGTTTGCCGGGTTGGAGCAGGACTTGATGGCCGTCGAGGCAACCGATGCAGCAGACGCAGCGCTTGCTTCCCTAACTTTTGATGACGATATTTTCCAGGGCTTCGAAGATACCAATCCGCCAGAGCCCGATTTTCCAGGTGACCTGTTTGGTGAAGAATCGCAGCCTGCGCATCAGCGTCAGGCTAAACGTGGACGCGGCGTCACAATGCTGCTCATGGCGCTGGTTGTCGTTGTGATCGCGCTGGTAGGCGTTCTGGCCGTTTACTTCCTCATGGGCAGCGATGACGATCAGGGAACTCCCGATCCGGGCGCGCTGCAAGTCCTGACTCTCGATAACCCGCAAATCGCAAGCGCACAGTCGGCGGTGGAAGCGCAGCTGCCTAATGTCGCTCCCGGTGGAGAGGGTAGGGCGGTCGTGGCTCCCAGCAGTTTGGGCAACACATTCTACCTGGAGCTTTGCGCTGCGCCATCTCCGGCGCTGCCGCAGATCGTTACCGCCGGGATGGGGCTTGCAGCAGGACAGGCACCCACACTGCAAGAGCAGGTTTCCGCGGTAGGTATTACAGTCGATGCGTGTGATGCAGCAGGGCACGACAAGCTTTACCGGGCTGTCGCGCCCATCGATCAGGCGCTGCAATACGCCAACGGCGAAATCACGTGGGATCAGTTCCGCGCCGCGTGGATTCTCGCCTAGTCGTCGTTTAGGGCTGCATATAGGGAATCCAGATCGAGAAGCGGGTTCCCTCACCCGGCTCACTGTCAACCGTAATTCGTCCGCCGTGGCCCTCGATGATCCCGTAAGTTACAGCCAGGCCGAGCCCCGTGCCATCCAGCTTGGTTGAGTAAAAGGGATCGAAAATCTGGGCCACGGTTTCGGCATCCATACCGATACCCGTATCGGTTACTTCGATAACCGCACCGCCATCCGTAGAAAAGACATCGATCGCAATTTCGCCACCCTCCGGCATAGCCTCCATGGCGTTTAATACCAGATTGAGCAGCACCTGCTTCAACTGCGCCGGGTTGCCAATCAACGGCTGTTCGACGACCACGTTTGAACGGACCCGCACGTGGCGCTGTTCCAAATTCTTAGCGGTGAGCAGCAGGATCTCCTGAACCAACGAACGTAAATCGACCTCTTCCGTATCGGATGCAGTTCCTGGGCGCGCAAAATCCAGCAGGCGCGACACAATCGTCTTGATGCGCTGTACTTCACGCTCGGCGACGCGAAGCACTTCGGTATCTACAGTGTCACCGGAATCAACATCCTCGATCGCCACTTCAAGGCAGTTCAAGATCGGCTGGAGAGGGTTATTCACTTCGTGCGCGATGCCGGCAGCCAGACGCCCCAATGCCGCCAGCTTCTCGCTGCGGATCAACTGCGCCTGTGCGGCGCGTAGTTCCTTCGTCCGCACCTCGACCATTTCTTCCAGGTTTTGCGCATAGTTGCGCAGTTCGGCGTAAAGCTGCGCATTGCGTACGGCCAGGGCTGCCTGCTCGCCAATGAGACGCAGCAGGCGCAGGTCGCTCTCGGAAAAGCTATTTACCGCCGCTTGAGCGAGGACCAGGATCCCCAGAAGTTTTCCGTGGTGCTTGAGCGGTGCAGCAACAGCACAGCCATAATTCATTTCAGCCAGATCGGTGGCCGCATCTAAATGCGTAGATGTATCCGGCACAAGCACGGGATCGCCGGAACGCAGTACCCATCCTGCGGTGCTGCCCGGTTGGTACAGCCGCTGTTCCGCTTCTGCCAGCGGCGGTTCGGGCATCCCCCACGCAGCAAAACTAACGATCCGTCCCTTGTCATCAAACAGGTACAATTCCGCGTAATCCGCACCTAATTCCTGGCTGGTTGTACCTAACACCAGCTCAACCAGTTCGTCCAGGCCCAAGCGTTGGTTAAACTCCGCGCCAATACGGAGCAGCGCTTCCAATTCCTCGCTGCGGCGCTGCAATCGTTCTTCCAGGCGGCGCGCCTGCATTTTGCTGTGGGCACGTGCCAGCAGTTCATGATAATTATAGGGTTTGCGGATGTAGTCATCCGCGCCCAGCTTGAAGCCATGTGCAACATCGGATGGCTCTCGCGCGGCTGCCGTCACAAAGATGATCGGAATCCGTGCCGTTTCCGATCCTTCACGAAGCTGCCGGACCACTTCAAAGCCATTGAGCTTCGGCATCTGGACGTCCATCAGGATCAGGTCGGGACGCAAGCTGCGTGCTTTGTCGAGCGCTTCTTCGCCGTCCCGCGCACTGGCAACGGCAAATCCATCGCGTTCCAGCACACGTGTCAGGAGCATCACGGCATTGCTCTCGTCATCCGCTATTAACACCAGGGGCTTTTCAACGTCTCCGGTCACGGCTGCCTTCCTGTGGTGAAACTGCATCGATTTCTGGGCAGTAATATAATCCTAGTTTGGCTATCGGGACAATCAAACGTAGTTTTTCCCGGTAGCTATGCTACAATCGCGGGTATCGTAAAGGGGCCATCAGGCGGGTCAGAATGAGACAGCAATTTCGGTCGAAGCGGCGTATTGTTGAAGCGGTTGGACAGGGTTTGCTCACAGGCTTGATTCTGGCCGCGTTTTTCCTGGCGGGATTTGTGGTGCGCGGGCAGGTCCCGGTGACGGCACAATCCAAGCAGGATACTGAGTTCCCACTCCTGGCAGAAGTCGAGCAGCTCGTCCAGGATCACTACCTGCGTGAAATCCCCAACGGGCCAGAGATGGAATATGCGGCCATCCGGGGCTATCTGGGGCGCTTAAACGATCCCTATACCTTCTTCAACGATCCGCCCGTCGCGCAGAGCGAATCGGACGTCCTGGCCGGGCAGTATGGCGGCATCGGAGCCCACGTTCGCCGGGATGAAGTTGGTAACTTCGTTCTGTTCCCTGCACCGGACAGCCCGGCAGAGCAGGCGGGAATCGAGCAGGGCGATCTGCTGGTCGCGGTCAATGGTCAGTCATTGGCCACCGATGAGCGCACGGACGTCGTTGATCAGATGCTGCGTGGTGAGGTGGGTGAAGGGCGCGGCGTTACCATCACGGTCAGACGCCCCAGCCAGGAAGAAACGAACGACTACTTCATCGAGTTCGCTGTCGTCGCCGATCCATCGGTCGTTTGGCGCATGGCACAGGATGATCCGGCAGTGGGTTACATCCAGATCATCCGCTTCACGAGTCGCACGCCCGACGAGCTTCACAGTGCGATTGCGGATCTGCGCGAACAGGGCACGCAGGCGCTCGTGCTGGATCTTCGCGGCAATGCTGGTGGACTGCTGGCCGAATCGGTCGAGGTCACGTCTGAATTTTTGGATGGCGGCGTAGTCTTCTACGAGAAAACGCGCGACGGCGAAGAGCCTACCGAAACCACACAGACCGGCACGGCGACCGATCTCCCGCTGGTGGTCCTTGTAGACGGCGGCACGGCCAGTGCGGCGGAACTTGTCGCCGGAGCGATCAAAGATCGCGAACGCGGAATCCTGATCGGCCAGAAAACCTATGGCAAAGGCTCCGTCCAATTGATCTTCCGCCTCTCGGATAACTCGTCGATTCACATCACCTCGGCGGAATGGTTCACCCCGGCGCATGCCGCACTGAGCGGGAACGGCCTGGAACCGGATATCGTCACCACGCCGACGGACGACGGGCGCGACGTAGAGCTTGGAGAGGCACTTAACCAGCTTACCAGTCAGATCGCGGCCCCGGCTGGCTCATAGAATCAAGCACGTAAAGGACTTAACATGGAACAGGGCCGTAAGGTCATATCAACCAATCGAAAAGCGTGGCACGACTACGAGTTTATGGAAACACTCGAAGCGGGGTTGGTTCTCACCGGATCGGAGATTAAATCGATCCGGGCCGGGCACGCTAATTTGCGCGAGGGCTACATACAGCCGCGTGACGGCGAGCTGTGGCTACTCAACGTGCATATCGCTTCATATGACGAAGCAGGGAAGTTTGGGCACGATCCGCTGCGGCCTCGCAAGCTGCTGGTGCACCGCCGTGAGATCATTCACCTGTTGAGCCGCGTACAGGAAAAGGGTCTGACGCTGATTCCGATCCAGCTCTATCTCGTGCGCGGCAAGGCAAAGGTAGAGATTGCGCTGGCTCGCGGTAAAAAGCAGTATGACAAGCGCAGCGCGCTGCGTGAAAAAGACACCCAGCGCCAGATCGAGCGTGCGCTGCGTGAAAGAAACCAGTAGAGTAGGCTCACCCCATGACGGACGTTCCGCGTGCCTTATTTCCACACTCGATCCGCGAGCTTAACGATCTTCCCACGTCTGAAAAGCTCGCGATCTACTACACGTTGATTCCTGAATGGGTCTTCCCGATGTTTGCAATCGATCGCGATACCTACACGGTGCGCGGCCAGCAGGTGGTACAGGTTCGCTGCCCATCCGGCAGTCACTCGGTTGAGATCTCGGTTTATCATGAACCCGGCGCAATCGATCCGGCGCTGTATCTGCAAATGGGCGATACCGTAAACTCGCAGCTTGCCGTGCTGCTGGTCGTCGTGAACGACCCTTATTCGACGCGCTTCAACATCGATATCGACGAGCAGGGAAACCCGACGCAGCTCGGCACGCACAGCCGTAATGTTCCCGAAGAAATCCGCGCGATGCAAGCCCGGCTAGCCCCTGGGCAGATCCGGCGCGGGCTGCGTCTGTTCCGCACCGCAATTCCGCTCTTTGAAGAGTTCATCCGCAAGATGCAGCACGATATGTTTTTCATCGAGCCCCTCTTTTACCATAACGCTATTGCATTCGAGCGCTACGGATTTGCGTACGAACGCGGCGCAAACATCATGCGGTCCATCCACGAGCGATTTCTACCCGGTGGCGATCTTCACGCACGCATGAACGGCGACACACCCTTTCGTACGCCGGGGGCCGCACAAACCGTACTGGGGCGTTCTTGGGCCATCCACGATGGCATCATGGGGCATCCGCTCACGGGAATCCATATGTACAAACGCGTGGGGCACGCGTCCAACGTTCGGACATTCCCGGATAGCAGCTGGTAAATTCGCTTTCCAGGGTTAAGTTGCAGGACAACCTCATTCGGCCATCCGCACGGGGGAGCATGAGCGGTCACAGGCCAACTCTAGACGAACACCTCGTCGAGCGTGCGTTGGCGGCTATGTCCGGCGCGCTGCCGCTTGGCGATCACCCGCTGAAATTTTTCGTCAGTGTCACTCAACGGTTGCGACCTCCTTTCGCGATGATTGGCGACGCGGTGGTAGATGGCGCGGTCTTCGATCACCTTGCTTCGGTCATCACCAATCACTACATGTCGCTCCGCGGTCAGTACAATCTGCCCGCAGCAGGTTGCGCCGATTACCAGACTGCACTCACCGAAGATTTCACGCGCAACAACCGCGAGCTCGAAGGGTGGAGTGTCATCTATCACCGCTACGTATGCATCGACCAGGACCTGTCGATGAATATGATTGAGACGGCGGCCAAACAGGAAGAACGGAGCATTCGCCGCCGGCAGAAGGTAGCAGTTTCCCGGCTCACGCAGGAGCTAATCCGGATCGAGCAAACCGCGCGGCAGACCGAACACCACCAACGCCTGACGCTTGCATTACCCAACCGCCGCACACCTACGTTGTTTGGGCGCGCGTCTCTGTACGCCTGGGCAGTGCACCTGCTGCGTGAAGCCGATCCGCCCAATCATGTCCTGCTTTATGGCCCTCCGGGCATCGGTAAAACCGCGCTGGCGCTGGCGATTACTCTGGATATGGTCGATGAGCTGGATGACATTCTGTGGATCGATATCGAAAAAGATCCACTCGACTTCCAGGCGCTAGATGTTCAACTCGCCGCGCAGCTCGATCTTCCGCTATCCCTGGATGCGACGCCAGCGCAGGCCCTGCGCGCCTACCTGGACACCTACCGGGTGCTCGTTGTGCTGGACCATGCCGAACCGGTTCTCGCCAACTACTCACATACCGCACAACTCCTGGCAATATTGGAAGCGGCACTGGTGCTGATCACCAGCCAGTCCCGCCATCACCTTCCGCCGCTGTTGTACGATCTTCCGCTGACATCGCTCGACCGCGAAGATGCCCATCGCCTTGTCGAGCAGCTTGCCGGACACGCTCCCACGCGGCACAGCCCGCTCGACCGCTTTGATTCGATCTGGAGGACAGCAGGTGGAAATCCGCGAGCGATCGAAAGCATGGTTCAGCAGTCGTGGACCATACCGGTTTCAGGTCAGGCGCTCGTTGCGAAACTGGGCAGTTCCTACGAAGCCCATTGGCAGCGTATGTCCCCGGCAGCCCGGCGCTTTTGGCTGCTCCCGCTTCTGTATCCCGCCGCGTCTGGTTTTCCATACGAGGATGCTGCGCCGCTGGTTGGTATCGACCCTGGTGAGGCAGATGAATACCTTCAATATCTGGTAAACGCGGCATTGTTATTTGCTGATCCTCATGAGCACACCATGCACTACAGGCTAATCGATGTCTCCGCGACGTATATTCAGGAGCAGGTAAATCGTGATGTTCCGGTTACGAAAACAGAGTCCGCACGAGCATTCATCCGGGAAGCTCTGGAGCGTCACGTCGCGCGCTTACAGGCACGGCCAGCGCCTAATATGGCGCTCTTTGCCCTCAACCTGGGGAAACATCTTCAGTTGCCTACAGAAGGTCAGATCCGGTACGCTCGCGCGCTTGCCGATCAGATCACCGAAGATGGGCACTGGTATGCGTGGTTGAACCATATCCAGGCGCTGCTTCCGACCGCGCCTGCGGATCAGATTCCGTGGCTCGATATGCAGTTCGGCATTGCTCAGCGGTGGCTTGGCGATCTGCACAGCGCGTGGGAAAGCTTGCAGCAAGCTTTTGCCGCACTGCCCGCCGGAACACCGGAACAGGCTGACGTGCTCGTGGAACTGGCTGTGGTAAATCGTTATCGGGGCCGGTGGCAGCAGGCACACGACGACCTAAGGCAGGCGCTGAACCTATACGAGAGATTTGAGGAGCAGTCTCGCGCCGAACGCTGCATCCAGGAACTATGCCAAGTTGCTCTGGACGCCAACCAGACGGATGAGGCGCTGCGCTGGCTCAGCAGACTGTCGCCTTCGGCGCGTATGTGGGGTCTCACCAGCCAGATTCACATCCAGATGCAAAATTACCGGGACGCACTCCACGCCGCCGAACAGGCCTTGCGCCTGCTGCCCGTAACGCACGCCAACCGGGGCCGTGCATTGGCGACATTGGGGCAGGTATACGTCCACCTGGGAGCTTTCCCGAAAGCGATCGATTATCTCACGCTTGCCGTACAGTTACTCGAACAATCGCGCGACCTCGTGGGGTTGGCCCGAGCGCACAACAATCTGGTTGTCGCATATCTTCACCAATCCCCGCAAGAGCGCGAGATCGCGCCAAACAAGCTTTACGAGCTGCTGGAACGCGCCTGGACGATCCAGGATCATATGGGCGATACGGTAGGCTTGGCCTATACCGAGCAGAATTTCGCCCAACTCAAAGCGGACTACGGCTTTAATCCACCCTATTGATTGCCCTCAAGCAGCGTGGTAGTATAGAACGAACTTGCCGCCGTAGCTCAGGGGATAGAGCGCCAGTCTTCGGAACTGGGCGTCGTGGGTTCGAATCCTACCGGCGGTACTACTTTTGGCTGACCCCACGGTTGCCCGCCCCACATGGGGATGCTACAATTCTCTCCAACGTAAGTCATCCCGTCTCTACCTAGAAAGCAGATCGAATGAGCGAAAACCAATCAGGGAAGCGCAAGCGCGTTCTGTCTGGCGTGCAGCCTTCCGGCAATCTCACCATTGGCAACTATGTAGGTGCGCTGCGCCAGTGGGCGCGCGAGCAGTATAACTTCGAAAGTTTCTTCTGCGTCGTTGATCTCCACGCGATCACGGTCCCTTACACCCCGGCGGAACTGCGCCAGAAAACGCGCGAGGTCGCTGCGCTTTACCTCGCGTGCGGCATCGATCCTGAGGCGTCGACCGTATTCGTACAGTCGCATGTCCGGGCTCATGCCGAATTGACCTGGCTGCTGAACTGCATCACACCGCTGGGCTGGCTTAACCGTATGACGCAGTTTAAGGACAAATCCGCGAAGCAGCAGGCGGATTCGGTTAGCACTGGGTTGCTGGACTATCCTGTTCTGATGGCTGCCGACATCCTGCTTTATCAGGCGGACGCGGTGCCTGTGGGCGAAGACCAGAAACAGCACCTTGAACTGACGCGTGATATCGCCCAGCGATTTAACCACCTGTTTAGCGATACGTTTAACATCCCGGAACCCATGATTCCGCCGACCGGCGCTCGCATCATGGGGCTGGATAACCCCAACGCAAAAATGAGCAAGAGCGAAACCGGCTCAGAGTATCATGCAGTGTATTTGCTCGATCCGCCCAACCGCGCCCGCAAGAAGGTTATGCGCGCAGTTACTGACTCTGGCCGCGAAATTCGCTTTAGCAGCGATCCCGAGCGGGCAGGCGTCAACAACCTTCTGGAGCTTTACGAAGCGCTGACAGCCCAATCGCGCGAAGCGATCGAGCAGCGGTTCGAGGGCCAGGGTTACGGCGAGCTTAAGAAAGCCGTCGCGGAAGCCGTGGTTGAGACGCTCGGACCCATTCAGCAGCGGTACGAGGAACTCACGCGCGATTCGAGCTACATCGATAATCTGTTGGCGCGTGGTGCCGAACGAGCCGCTGAAGTCGCCAATGACACTCTAAAAACCGTCCGCGATAGGATGGGCTTCCTGGAGCCTCTCCGCTAAGCAGAGAACCGGGGGCGATCATGGCGGTGGATGGGGATATTTTACGGTTGCCACCACTGCAGGGATGCCTATACTGCCACACCGAAGGGACAACAGCCTTGTTTCCCGGGCGTCGTATACTGGGGATCGGGAGCGATTTCCCGATCCTCAAATGCAGCCGGTGCGGCACCACAGCCGATTTTGATGCGGACCCAGCACTGCCCGACGCCTGGCATATCCGTTTTCGCCACTGTAACCACGATCCTCGCTATTTTTATGTTGCACAGCACTTCGCCGGGGCAGGGTGGCTGACTGCTCAACAAGCGCTCACAATCAGCACCGATGGATTCATCCAGCGCCAGCGCGTCCAGCAGGCACAGTCCGGCGATCTCTCCTGGCTCCAACCGGAGCAAATGCCTGTAGCTGAACGAGAAGGGCAACCATATCTGAGTCTGAAAGGTGTTACGCTGCAGGAAACGAACAGCTCAAGTTTCTTCGGGTTTGGAGGCAGCAGCGCGGTACTGGATTCGGGAAAGTTGTTCGTCACGGCGGAATACCTCTATCTCGATGGGCAGCGACAGGTCTGGAAGTATCCTTTCGATATGCTTGGAGGCATTCGTTACACCGATCAGGCCTGGATCGTGGCGATAGAGCATGGGGATCAGCCCTTGACCATGCAGGGCGTGAACCTGTCCGATCAATTCGATGTGCAGCTTATTGCGGCGGTGATCGAGGCCCTGTGGCGCAAATCGCTGGCAAATACGCGTTTTGAATGAATGCTTGACAAGTTTTGATGACTTGTTTATACTTACATTAACAGTCCATACAGGACATCCCACCACCCCACCCGCTAGAGCGTCGCGTCTCCCCACACGCGACGCTCGCCTTTATAGCACCTGAATATTAATAGTAATAATACTATTATAAATAGAAATAAATTAATTAATATATTGTGGGGACAAAAAAACCCTTTATTCTTCGAAAAATCAGCAAGTTATCTTCTAAATTATCCCCCAGACACCGCGATCACAAGTCCATCAGGCCAATTTTTAGACTGCATTCAGCAATCAAGACGGTTCATGTCCGCGGCCAGGACCTGCAAGAGAAGACGACATGAACAGCAGGGTACCTGTGACGTGATTTCTGGCAACAAAACAACGATGCGCCAGAGGGGAAATCCGAACGCATCACTTGCTAACTCCGTTGAAGCGCGAGAAACGCAGGGACAACTGTGCTATGTAGTTTCGCGTTGTTCTTCGATCAACTTACGGCAATGTCCCACTAAGTTTTGGGTCTCTTCGGGCTCGTTTACGCTCAAATTTGAAATTAGGTCGTGATAAGTGTCATTATCACGACTAGTTTTAAGTCAAAACAGGCGGCACGAGAAACTTCCGTGCCGCCTGTTTTTATTAAACCTCACGCTGCTTGGAGCGCCGCCTGCTGGGCGTGCTGCGCCCGGAGATAAATCTTCGTCAGCTCTGCAGCCACCGACGGCGCGAGAATCGCCGGAATGATGTACAGCCACTGCACGACACTCAGTGCGACCGTGTCGAAGATGTCGCGAAGGAACGGCACGTACAGAACCGCAATCAACAGCACCATCGATACAGACACGGCATACTGCATGTACTTGTTCGTGAATATGCCGATCTTAAACAGCGAATTCAGTTCAGAGCGCGTCGTATAGGCTCGCAGCAGCTCCGACGATGACAGCGTGACAAATGCCATCGTGCGCGCCAGATTCCAGTTGTCCGGCTGGAGATGCCGTCCCAGCATGAACGTTGCCAGGGTTGCTGCTGTGATGATGATCGTCTGGATCAACATCCCAAGACGCATGTCGCCGTTGATGATCGGTTCCTTGGTTGGGCGCGGAGGCCGGTCCATAATGTCCGGATCGCCCTTTTCGACCCCCAATGCCAGTGCCGGAGCCCCATCCGTCAGCAGATTGAGCCACAGGAGCTGGATCGGCGTCAGCGGCGAAGGCGCTCCTGCCAGCGTTGCGAGGAAGATAACCGCGATTTCAGCTAGATTACAGCTTAGCAGGAAGTACACGAACTTGCGGATGTTGGCATAAATCACGCGCCCTTGCTCGACCGCCGACACGATACTCACATAATTATCGTCCGTGAGCACCATATCTGCGGTTTCCTTCGATACGTCGGTGCCGGTAATTCCCATCGCCACACCGATGCTGGCGCGCTTCAGCGCTGGAGCGTCGTTCACGCCGTCACCCGTCATCGCCACGACGTAATCTCGTGCGCGGAACGCCTCGACAATACGCACTTTGTGTTCTGGCGAAACGCGCGCAAACACATCCACATCTTCGATTGCCAGCGCAAGATCGCCATCGGACATCGCCTCAAGCTCAACGCCCTGAATAACCCGGCCATTCTCGCGCAGTAAGCCAATCTCACGTGCGATCGCGCGTGCGGTGTCAGGATAGTCCCCCGTCACCATCACGGTGCGGATGCCCGCGTGGCGCGCTTTGGCAATCGCCGGTTTTACTTCGGGGCGCGCCGGGTCGATCATGGCGATTAACCCGAGGAACGTGAGTTTTTCCTCGATGTTTTCGGGAGTAATCTCAGCCGGGAGCGCATCTATTTCTCGCTGAGCAACCGCCAGCACACGCAGCGCCTGATGCGCCATCTGCGTATTGGCTTCCAACACTGCTTCGCGCCGTTCTGGCGTCATTGGAACAAGTGTTCCATTCTCCAGCATTGCGTCGCAGTGCTCCAGTACGATTTCGGGTGCACCCTTCGTGAATACAACGAATGGTCCACCGTCCGGTGCCTGGTGGATCGTGCTCATGCGCTTACGTCCCGAATCGAACGGAATTTCGTTCACGCGCGGATAGCGCTGTTCGGAAGTCTCACGCCAGAGCCCTGCCTTTGCTGCCGCAACGACCATCGCTCCTTCGGTCGGATCGCCGATCATACGGTAGCCATTCTGGCCGTACTTGCCGTCCGTATTTGTCTCAAGCTGGGCATCGCTCGCCAGCATTGCGGCGAGCAGCAGCCGCGTGGCCTCCGGATCGGTTTCGATATTGACCGCCTGACCATCCCGGCTGAACGTTCCTACCGGGCTAAACCCCTCACCGCTCACATCAAGCCGCTCGTTCGAGACAAACAGCTTGACCGCCGTCATCTCGTTCTGCGTCAGCGTTCCGGTCTTATCAGAACAAATGGTCGATGCGCTACCGAGCGTCTCCACAGCAGGCAGCCGCCGGATCAGCGCGTTGCGCCGGATCATCTCGCGCATCCCAATCGCCAGATTGATCGTCACAACGGCTGGCAGCCCTTCCGGTACGGCAGCGATCGCCAGCGCAACCGCCGTCATAATGGAGTCCGTGAGCGCATCGAAGAACTTGAAATCGCCGCCGGTCACCTCGCGGATAAAAATCACCACGCCAACCAGCAGGCAAATCGCCAGCGACCCGATGCTGAGTGTGCGTCCCAGCTCATCCAACCGGCGCTGAAGCGGCGTCGTTTCCGCCTCGGTAGACTGGATCATATCCGCGATCTTGCCGATCTCGGTTTGCATTCCCGTGCTGACAACGATCGCTTTTCCGCGTCCGTAGGTCGCAGTGGTACTCATATACGCCATATTCCGCCGGTCGCCAAGCACCGCATCCACCGCGACTCTTGAATCAGCGCGCTTATCGACCGGAACAGACTCCCCGGTCATCGAGGCTTCGTCCACCTTGAGATTCATCGTCTCGATGAGGCGCACATCTGCCGGAACGTGATTCCCTGCCTCAAGAATCACGACATCGCCGGGAACCAGATCGCTGGCAGGCATTACGCGCTGGTGCCCGCCCCGGATAACGAGTGCCTCGGGCGACGTCAGCTTCCGCAGCACGGCGAGTGCTTCTTCGGCGCGTCCCTCCTGGATCACACCCAACGTCGCGTTGAGAGCCACAATGGCTGCAATTGCCGCCGCTTCAACCCAGTCGCCCAGTAAGCCCGAAAGCACCGCCGCGAATATCAGGATGTAGATGACAAAACTCTGGAACTGGGCCAACAACCGCTGCCAGAATGTAGGACGTGGCTGCTCCTGCAGCGCGTTTGGCCCGTACTGTTGTAGGCGTTCAGCCGCAGTGGCGTCCGTCAGCCCATGTTTGACGTCGGATCCCAACTGCTGAACTACCTCTTCGAGAGGCTGCGTATGCCAGGGAGTAGATATAGTTGCCATAGTCGTATAAGCTTCCTCGGGGTGCCTGTCCAGTCTTTTGGTGCAAACCTTTGCCCAAGTGTACCCATTCCGGTGGTTCATCTCCACCGCGAACGCGCCTGAATACACTCCAAATCTTAGCACGCCTCGTTTTTATTTTCTCCAGTATTTATGTTATACTCTCCCAATCACAAACAGAACATCCGTTTTGATTGTCTAGAAGGCAAAATATCTGTCTTTTTCTCATTCTCGTCTAATAAAGATAGCTGTCACCCCTAAAAATAGGGGTGTTACAACACAGATGACGAGGCGCGAAAATGGCTCGCACACGCTTTTTTGAGGGTCCAGCACAGTCCGGCAAGACGCACGCAGCCATTGCACATATCAGCGATCTGCTGCTCCTGGGCACGCGCGCCGACAGCATTCTCGTGCTTATCCCCCACCCGGCGCTGGGCGAACCCTACCGGCTGGCCGCCGCCTCACCCGAGTGGCCGGGATCGTCCGGCCTGGATGTCGTTACACTTGGGCAGCTAGCGCAGCGCTGCCTCTCAACCTACTGGCCGCTGGTTGCCCCCACAGCAGGGTTTGCCCACCCGGAAGTCGAACCGCAGTTTCTGTCGGTAGAAACAGCGCAACACCAGATGGCGCAGTTCGTCATGGCCGCCGTTGAGCGTGGCGCGTTTGACGGGGTGAGCATGACGCCCTTCCGCATCATGACCGAAACGCTCAACAACCTGTCCCGCGCTGCGATCAACCATTTCACACTCGACGAGATAGAGGAACGACTCGTGGCCGCATGGGGAAATCGGCATTCGAGTCGCCCGCCAATGTATCACGCCAGCCTGGAAATTGCGCGGCAGTTCCGTACGCACTGTCTTGAACAAGGACTACTCGATTTCTCGCTGCAAATCGACGTATTCATGCGCCATTTGCTGCAAGAGCCTGTCTTTCGGGATAACTTCACCGGCCAATACCAGCATTTGGTGGCCGACAATCTGGAAGAAAATTACGCGGCAGCTGGCGACTTCATCCGGTGGATGTGGGATGACTTAAGTTCCGCCCTTCTCGTCTACGATCTCGATGGCGGCTATCGCACATTTCTGGGCGCAGATCCCGCAGAACTCCATACGCTGGCGGGCCTGTGTGACGAAGTTGTGGCGTTCGATTCTCCGTCCGATCGCCCTGCTCCGCTCAGGACAATGGAGGCCGCCTTTTCTGCGTTGCTGGACAGCAGCGAGCCGCCCGAGCCTGAAGCGGACGCGAATCCCCTCGACGCGTATACATTCGAGTTTCATCGTTTTTACCCGGAGATGCTGTCCTGGGTCGCAGACACAGTCGCGCAGCGCGTGCACGACGGGACGCCTCCCAACGAAATCGCAGTGCTCGTCCCGCTTTTGAACGACTCGCTTCGTTTCACCCTGATGTCACACCTGGCCGATCGCGGAATCCCGGCGATCTCGCACCGCCCTTCCCGCGCTGTACGCGATGAGCCGTCGGCCCGCACCCTGCTGACGCTCACCTTACTTGCGCATCCGGGGTGGAACGTTCCACCCCCTGCGCTGGATGTTGCGGATGCACTGCAGCACGTCATAGGCGAACTCGACCCGGTACGCGCATGGCTGCTCACGCAGATCGTCTATCGCCCAGGGAAACCGTTGGGCGCTTTCGAGGAAATCACGTCGGCTGCGCGACAGCGGATCACCTATCGCGCCGGACAGCGTTACGATACTCTGCGCGATTGGTTGAACGCCTACGAGTCCGTGGCCGCCGAAACAACGCCCGATCATTTTTTCAGCCGTCTATTTGGCGAAGTGCTGTCGCAGCCGGACTACGGCTTCCATACCGACATGCAGGCCGGGCGCGTCATTGCAGAAATGGTCGCTTCCGCGCGCAAATTCCGCCAGACCCTTTACCCCAACGGCTCAGACGATTGGTCGGAAGTAACGCGCGAATACGTCATGCTTATCCAGCAGGGATTACTCGGCAGCCTCTATTTGCCAAGCTGGCGGCACGAAGATCCGAATGCCGTGTTTGTCGCCCCGGCGCACACCTTCTTGATGCGCAACCGTCCTGTTGCCATCCAGTTCTGGTTGGATGCTGGCAGCAGCCTGTGGTGGGAACGCTTGGAACAGCCGCTGACTCATCCGTATGTGCTGATGCGCGCCTATCCCGAGGGCGCTTTCTGGACCGACGAAGACGAATATTACGCGCGCCAACAGGCCATGCGCCGCGTCATTACGGGCCTCATCCGCCGCGCGACCGGACGCATCTACATCTCCGTCTCGAACCTGGGCGAGCAAGGCTACGAGCAGCGCGGCCCCTTACTGCGGGTGCTCCAGCGCGTCGCGCAGTTTTACGGGCAGATTGAGGAAGGCGCGCCATGACCGCAGCCGCAGCACCCGGCTTCCGCCCGGAACAGGAAAAGATCATTTCCGGCTATACGCATGGGCAGATCGGTGTCGCAGCCGTTCCCGGCAGCGGCAAGACGTTCACACTGGCGCACCTGGCTGCCCGTCTGATCGCCACGGGACGCATTGAGACCGATCAGGAAATTCTGATCGTCACCTTCACGAATTCAGCGGTAAACGGCTTCCAGGCGCGAATTGCGCAAATCTTGCGCCAGCAGTATCACCTGCTGCCCACCGTCGGCTATCGCGTGCGAACTCTGCACGGGCTTGCGCACGATATCGTACGCGAACGCCCTGCTCTTGTCGGACTGTCCGACGATTTTGTGATCCTCGATGAGCGTGCCGTGCTCGAAATTCAGCGCGATCTGACGCTTCAGAAGCTGGCGCCGTGGCGGGACGCGCTCAGCAGCTATGTCAACGCCGAAGAGGACTCGAAGTTCAATTTTGCCCGCCGCCAGTTTGAGCAGGATCTGCCCGGGCTTGTGGCCCGGTTCATTCAACAGGCAAAAGACCTACAGCTCGATCCCGAGCGCTTAGCGGACACGCTGAGGCGTGCCGGGCAAGAGGTGCCGCTGGCCCGCTTTGCGACGGAAATTTACGCCGACTACCAACGCAGCCTGACGACGCGCGGCGCGGTAGACTTCGACGATCTCGTGCGTCTGGCGCTGCGCGCGCTCGATACCGATGGTGATTTTCGCCGCCGCTTGCAGGATCGCTGGCCGTACATCCTCGAAGACGAGGCGCAAGACAGCAGCCAGCTTCAACAGGAAATGCTCCAGCAGCTCAGCGCCGGGAAAAACTGGGTGCGAGTGGGCGATCCCAATCAGGCGATCAACACCACCTTCACCACAGCGAGTTCTCAGTTCTTGCTCGACTTTCTCGATCCGCGCCAGACTCCCGGCGTAGAAGAACGCCCGCTCTCGGTTTCGGGCCGCTCTGCCCTGCCGATCATCGATCTGGCAAATGAATTAGTGCGCTGGTCGGTGGAAGAACATCCGTCGCCCGCGCTGCGTCGTGCCTTTAGCTACGCGGTGGACGAAGCACGCGGCATCCGGCGCGGCAGCATCCAACCTGCCGGGAATTCCGGCGATCCCCAGCCGAATCCCCCCATCGATGCGTGCCACATCCACATCGAATACCAGCCCGGCCAGAAAATCACGCCAGATAAAGAGCTGGAAATGGTCGTTGCGGGCGAAGAATGGTCCCTCGTGAGCTGGTTCAAGGAGATCGAAGCCCTGCCACCCGACGAACGCCCGACCGTCGCCGTGCTCGTGCCGGAAAACAGCCGTGGCTTCAAACTTGCAGAACTTCTGAATAAATATCAGGTTCCTTACAAGGAACTCTTGCGCAGCACAACGGACACGCGTCGAGCGGTTAACTTGCTGCGCACCGTGCTTGAATACCTCGCGGAGCCGGTCGATCTCAAGGCGCTTAAACAGGTTTTCTGGCTCACTCTGCCACCCGTTTACCAGGAACTGGTCCATGGTGACATCGACCTGCGCCAGACCATGACCAAGCTTTTTAACGGCTATCGCAACATCGAGGCCTTTTTGTGGCCGGTCAACGACGAATCAGACGCGCCGCCAGCTGTCGATCCGGGCAGCTACCCGTGGCTGCCCGCCGAGCTGGACATCTTCCGCGAGCGAATGCGCCGCTGGTTAGAGGCCACCACCCTGCCCGTCGATCAACTGGTGCTGACTATCGGACAGGATCTGTTCGAGAAGCCGGTGGACATTGCGCTGACATACAAGGTTGCGGTGCTGCTCAAAGGTATCGCGCACGCCTACCCCGACTGGCGCTTACCCCAGTTCGTAGACGAGCTGCGCGCGATCGGCAGCAACGAGCGGCGATTTATCGGCTTTGACGACGCCGAAGAAGGATATGTGCCGGAACCGGGCGTCGTTACCGTAGCAACCATGCATGCCGCCAAGGGGCTGGAATGGGATCGCGTCTACCTGATGTCGGTCAGTAATTATGGCTTCCCCTCCGCGCAGCCGTACGACACGTATCTCGGTGAGCGGTGGTATGTACGGGACAACCTCAATCTTGAAGCGGAGCTTCTCACACAGATCAAAGCCCTGGCCGAGCATGAACTGGACCAGTATGTCGAAGGTCAGGCGACAGTCCAGGCCCGGGTCGACTATGCTGCCGAGCGGCTGCGGCTGCTGTATGTAGGCATTACTCGTGCCCGCCGCGAATTGATCATCACCTGGAACATGGGGCGATTCTGGCAAAAAGGCAATGAAAATCAGGCCGCCCTCCCGCTAATTGCTCTGAACGAATACTTAAAAGCCGTCCGGCTGAAGGATTGAATGTGATGCTTCCACAGCCGTTTCAATTCACGCAAAGCAGTCTACAAGACTACGTGGACTGCGGACGCCGATTCCAACTGCGTTACATCAATGCGCTGGCATGGCCTGCCGTCCGCGCCGAGCCGCTTCTGGAACACGAGCGCCACATCGAGCGCGGCATTCGTTTTCACCGGCTGATCGAACGGCACCAACTAGGTATGGACCCCACCGTGCTGGAAGCGTCGATCCGGGCAGATGATACCCTGCGCGGCTGGTGGCAAAGCTACCTCCACTACGACGCACTCCACAAGCTCGATGCACAGCGTCGTCCGGAATTATCGCTTTCAACAACCCTCAACGGCGTGCGCCTCGCGGCGAAATTCGATCTACTTGCAATCGTGCCGCAGCAGCAAGCGATCATCTTCGATTGGAAAACCTATGCGCGCGCCCCGCGCCGTGAATGGTTCGTCCAGCGGCTTCAAACACGCATCTATCCGATCGTTCTGCTTCGCGCTGGTGGCGCGCTGTTTGGCGGCGAAATTCGCCCCGAACAGATCCAGATGACCTACTGGATTACAGGCGCGCCCAATCAGTCGGTCACGTTCGATTACAGCGCCGATCAGGCCGCCCGTGACGAAGAATATCTTTCTGGCCTGATCGCAGATATCCTGCGCGCGCCAGAGGATGCGGTGTGGCCATTGACGGCTGACGAAGCGCACTGTCGCTTCTGTGAATACCGGTCGCTCTGTGAGCGCGGCGTGGGAGCCGGGCACATCGGCGACGACATGCTGCTGCCCGACGAGGAGATGCCAAGTTTGGTGCGCTTAGCGGACGTGGAAGAAGTGGGCTTCTAGCTATCATGGCAGCGGAGACGTTCCCCAGGCAGCAGTGGATTCTGCCACGCATGGTAGACGTATCGGCGCGTCTGGTTGAGGCTGCAGGCGGCGATGCGCTGATCGCTCAAATCCTGGCCGGACGTGGATTTACGTCTCCTGACGCAGCGCGTGCATTTCTTGACCCCGCCTCTTATCGCCCGGCGCCGCCTGCCGACCTGCCGGGTCTCGTTCAGGCGTGCGCCTTGCTTGAGGAAGTAATACGTGTATCTCAAACGATCCTGATTTGGGGCGACTTCGACGTAGACGGTCAGACGGCCACGGCTCTTCTGGTCACCGCGCTGCAAAATCTAGGGGCACACGTCACCTACTTCATCCCAGACCGCAATCGTGACGGGCACGGCATCGCCCTTGATCGTCTGCGCGAACGGATTGAAATGCACGATCCCGCTGTTCTGCTGACCTGCGACACAGGCATCTCCGAGCGTGGCGCCGTCGCTGCCGCTCGTCGTGCGGGCATCACGACCGTCATCACGGATCACCATGCGCTGCCGGATCATCTGCCAGAAGCGGATGTCATCGTCAACCCCGCGCTGCTCCCCGCCGGTCATCCGCTGGCGACGCTGCCCGGTGTCGGTGTTGCGTACAAGCTGATCGAACACTTATACGCCCAATTCAATCGTAGTACGGCCCTGGCCCAATTTCTCGATCTCGTTGCGCTGGGTATTGTCGCGGATGTTGCCGTGCAGACTGGCGACACCCGCTATCTGCTTCAGATGGGTCTTCGACACCTGCAAAATGCGCCTCGACCCGGCCTGCGTGCGCTTGCGGATGTGGCCGGACTGGAAATCGAGAGCCTGTCCGCAATGGACATCGCTTTCGATCTCGCGCCCCGCCTGAATGCCGCCGGACGCCTCGCGGATGCGTCTATAGGTGTCGATTTGCTGCTCACTGCGGATCTGGCACGCGCACGCATTTTGGCGGCCCAGGTCGATGGACTCAACCGCCAGCGGCGTGCGCTTCAAGCGGACGTTTATGCCAATGCGCGACAGCAGCTCACGATCAACCCAGCGCTGGCACAGGGTCCGGCGCTACTGTTGGGAGCCGCAAGCTGGCACCCAGGGGTGATTGGGTCGGCAGCGGGCCAGCTCGCAGAAGCCGCGCAGCGTCCCGCATTCTTCTACACTGTTGGCGATGACGGCCTCCTGCGGGGGTCGGCGCGATCCGTTCCCGGGATCGATGTACATGCAGCACTGATCGCCGCGCAAGATCTCCTCGTGCGATTCGGCGGCCATTCCGGCGCAGCGGGCTTTACGCTGCGCGCCGAAGATTTACCCGCATTTCAGGCGCGGCTGTTTGAGGCGCTGGCGATCCAAACCCCTTCTGCCGAACGTCCCACTCTGACCATTGACGCTGTTGTCTCCCTTGCCGAACTCACCCCTCAGTTTGCCGATCGCGTGCAGCGACTCGGTCCATTTGGCGAGGGCAATCCCCCGGTGACATTTCTGAGCACGGATCTAAGCCTGAAAAGCGCCGCCTTTCTCGATCGCGCCCAGCAGCATCGCCGTTTGACCATCGAGGATCCTTCCGGCGCGCGCCAGTCATTGATCTGGTGGCGCGGCGGCGAGCAAACCCTGCCGGACAGCGCCTTTGACGCAGCGCTCCAGATCGATCTGCGAACGCGTGCCGGAACAAACGCCCCGCAGTTAGTGCTGATCGATTACCGGCGTGCGGCAACTGCGGCTGCACCGTCTGTTGCCCAGCAGCGTGACATCATTGACTGTCGAAATACGCCCGACCCGGCGCGCACGCTGGAAGAAATGCGCCAACGCTATCCTGAGTCTGCCGTCTGGGCTGAAGGGTATCGCACAGCAGACTCGCCGGGTCGTGCATGTCACCAGCTCGATCGCGCGCCCACCCTGATCGTCTACACCGTTCCACCAGGATCCTTGCGCATGCAGGATGCACTGGCGCGCGTTCAGCCGGAACGCGTCATTCTGATCGGCGCGCCGCCCCTTATTTCTACCTTCACCGACGCGCAGCGCCGCCTGCTTGAGCTGTGTAAGTATGTGATATCCCGGCAGGCGGGTCGCACGACGCTTGACGATCTGGCCGGAGCGCTGGCGCAAACGCCTGCTGCGGTCCGGTCGCTGCTTTTGGTAGTCGAGGCGCAAGGCGACATTGAGGTGTCAACTCCGGAAGATGCGGTTATGATTGCTCCTGGTGCCGGAGCCACAGCAAAGGATCTCAATGGGCGCACGGCTCAGGCGCAGGCGATTTTTAGCGAAACGGCAGCCTATCGCACCTTTTTCCGACAGGCGTCACCGTCCGCGATTCTTGAATGGGAACAGGTATGACCGTATATGCGGTTCCGGCGCAGACCACTCGCATCGAAACAGTTGTTGTCAATTCGCGTTTCATCGCCACGGTGGGGCGAGCCAACACCGTCGCCGACGCCAAAGCCTTCATCCAATCCGTGCGCGATGAAATGCCGGACGCGACACATCATGTGTACGCGTTCAAAGTGGGCTATGGTGGCAGTGTGATCGAAGGCATGTCCGACGATGGCGAGCCGTCCGGTACCTCCGGTCCCCCGATGCTGGCTGTCCTGCGCGGCGCGGATATCGGGGACACCGTTATCGTCGTGACGCGCTACTTCGGCGGCACGAAGCTCGGCACGGGCGGACTTGTCCGCGCTTACAGTGGCGCGACCAAAGAAGTGCTCGCCGCGCTGCCTGTCGAGCTGAAGATTCCCCGGTCCACCGTGGGCATTTCCATCGCCTACACCTACTATGAGCGACTGAAGTTGCTGCTGGCCGAGCATCAGGCGGAGATCGAGCACGAGGACTTCGCCGCGGATGTCACGGTGTACGCGATTCTGCCCACCACGGAAGTTGAGTCGCTCACGCAAGCCCTGATCAACCTCACTGCCGGGCAGGTCACGCCCATTCTGCTCGACGAGACACCCGGTTGACAGCCATTCCACGAATGCTTACACTCACGCTGGTGGTTGGTGGCAAACATGGAGCATCGGGGATCGCGTATGACCGGCGAGCTTGTCGGACGCACGCTTGGTGACAGATATCGCTTTGAGGCGCTGCTGGGCGAAGGTACGTTCGCCCAGGTCTATCGCGTATACGACGAGCGCCGCCGCAGCCCTCTGGCGGCGAAGGTTCTGCGGCGCGGCGTAACCAGCGAGCACGCCTTCTTCAAACGTTTCCAGCGTGAAGCAGCTATCCTGACCCGTTTGCAGCACCCTCACATCGTGCGCTGCTACGGCATTGTCGAAGCGGAAGAACAGATCTTCATCCTGATGGATCTGATTCCGGGTCAGACCCTTCAGACGGCACTGGCGAACAACAAACCGCTAATTCCGCGGGCCGCCCTGGCCTATCTCGCGCCACTGGTGGCCGCGCTTCACTATGCCCACTCGGACGGCATCATCCACCGCGACCTGAAGCCCGCCAACGTGCTGATCCACAACAACGGCACGCTCTATATCACCGACTTCGGCATCGCCCGCATTTTGAGCGACACCAGCACGTTGACCATGGGCATGGCGCTCGGCACGCCGCTTTATATGGCTCCCGAGCAAATCATGGGCCAGCCGGTGACGGCGGCAGCGGATATCTATGCGCTGGGCGTGATGATCTACGAAATACTTGCCGGGCAAACGCCGTTTCGCGGGGCGAGCACCGGCACGCGCGGCAGTTCCACCTCGGAACGCATCGCGTTTGAGCACGTGCATATCATGCCCGAACCACCAACGCACCTTAACCCGCATCTGACCTCGGAACTCCAAAATGTGATGCTGCGCGCGCTTGATAAGCGCCCGGACCGTCGTTTCCATTCCGCGCCCGAGCTGTACGATGCGCTGGCTCAGGCGATCGGCAGCAGCGCGCAGTCCGCCGATCGAACCGATCCCGCGGTCGCCATGGACCTGCGCCTGCCGGAGTGGTCGCAGTTCATGACGCCAGTACCGGAGCCAGCCCCAAAGAACGACCAACCTGCGCCTGCCAGCCCGGCGACATATGTCACCCAGGCGCATCTCGATCAGGTCACCGCGCTGCCTGCCGCCGAGCGAGTTCCCGCACCTTCTGCCAGGCCCGTCTATCGGGACTATGCACCACCACCGCAGAGCTACGCCCCCGCACCGTCTCGCGTCGCTCCACGACGCGTAAAGACACGTTTCAGTCCGCTGGTGCTGCTGTTTGTCGCGGGTGCGCTGCTGATCGCGGGAGCCGCCTGCGCGATCAGTTGGTATTTATTGACCGGATCGGATGGTGCGGAACCTACCCGCCGCCCTTATACCAGCGTCCCCGCAGCGTCCGGCGATGACGCCACTGGTGGAACGCCACCAGTAACGACTGTTGCAGGCGCATTGGCTGATGTGATGGAGGAATGGGGATCGAGCCGCGTTGCTTTCGATTCGCGGCGCGACGGTACGCTCGACATTTACACGATGCGCCTCGACGGCAGCAATCTCCAGGCGATCACCTCCGGCACGGGCGACGAGCGAGGCCCAAGCTGGTCGCCGGATGGCACCCAGATCGCCTTCTATGGCGCGGATGCCGATCAGAGCAATTTTGACATTTTCGTCGTCAGCGCCAACGGCACGAATCTGCGCAACCTGACCGCCTCACCCGATATCGACGAGCGCTACCCCACCTGGTCGCCAGACGGGACGCAGATCGCGTTCCACAGCAATGCCGACGGCGACTTCGACATTTATACGATCGATGTCGCATCAGGCCAGCAGCGCGCCCTCACCTCCAACACCGCTCAGGATCTCGGTCCCGATTGGTCCCCCAGCGGACGGTATATCGCCTACCACACCGATCAGTGGAGTTCGACCTACCAGATCGCCGTGGTGGATGTCAACTCGTTGGAAGTGCACCAGCTGACCCACGCAGCAGATGATATCAACTCGTTTCCCACATGGTCACCGAATGGCAATGAGATCGCCTATAATACTATTCGTGATAATGCAGTGAACATTGTCATCATGCAAGCGGACGGAACCGGCGTGCGTGCCCTCACTTCGTCAGCCGAGCGTGAGTCGTTCCCTGACTGGTCTCCTGACGGCAGGTATATCCTCTACCAACACGGTCCCGAAAGTGCATCGAGTCTGCGCGTCATGCCTGCTGAGGGTGGCGATTGGGTCTCGATCACCGGCAGCAATGCTAATTTTCTGCCTGACTGGTCTCCTGCGAGCGGATAAGCACAAAAAAGCTGGGAGTTACCCCGGCTTCTATAATCTCTTGAGCTACTGCGCGTCTTCGACAGGTGGCCCAGCGGCCAGATCGTCCTCTGCATTTCCGTAAACGCACGAGTTATACGACGTGCCGATCTCGACGCGGTAATCCACCGTGCGGTTCGGATCCGGCTCGATGATCACCTGATCGTCAGATACGCGCAGGATACGCTTCAGATCGTCCAGCACGCTGCCTTTGCTCTGTCCCGTATAATCGTAGATGATCGTTTCGCCCCGGCGGATCGTGCCCGACGGCGAGCCAACGGGATTTGCAGCGAAGCCTTCCCACGCCAGCCGGTCCGCGGCGACCAGATCGAACCCGATATTCCACAGCGTTCCGTCTACGATCTCGACCGTCACGGCCTGCCGCCCGGTGCGATTTGTCGTCGGCGGAGTCATGAAGTCCCGCAGCATCGGCGTCAGTTTTTCGTAGTCGGGCAGAAATACCGAACGGCCATCGTCCGGCGTCAGGAACGGGATATACTGGCCGCCCTCGCCATAGGAGCCGCTGTACCGTGCGATGTGGCTTATATCCAGGCTGACCGCCATCGGCACAAACGACAGCACGTCGGTCAGCGACATATCCGTCTCGACCGTTTCAGCCGCTTCCGGCCACAACTGCGTCACCTGCGTGAACAGTCCCTGGGCCAGCGCCTGCTGCCACATGGCCCGCAGCGCGTCCATCTGGCGGCGTCCCCGGTCCAGATCGCTGGTCGTGTAGCGGCTGCGGACGTACCACAGCGCCATATACGGCGTGAGCGTCTGCCGCCCGATCGGCAGCGTGAAGCGCTCGTAGCTTTCTTCGAGCGTTGGATCCATGTTGGGATCGATCAGTCGCCAGTCTTCGATGCTGCAATCGACGCTGATCTCCAGCCCGCCCAGCTCTTCCACAATGCGCATATAGTCGCTGAAATCGACGCGTGCATAGTGATCGATGGGGATCCCGAAGTTATACAGGAACGTCTCCTGCATCAAGCCGAAGCCACCGCCCGGGTAATCGTTCATCTCACCGACCGCATACGCGCGGTTGATGCGGTCCATCGTATTGCCCGGAATGTACACGAACAGGTCGCGCGGCACGTGCCACATCGCCACCGATCCGGCCTGTTTGTTGACCGAGACTACGATAATTACGTCCGTCTGGCCCAGCGCGCTCTGCGATGTATCGCTGCCCAACAGCAAAAAGTTGATGATGTCGTCGCTGTCTTCCAACTGTTCCGCGCGCGCGGGAATCGGCACAACCGGCGTGCTGACCGGCGGCGTATAAGTCCCTTCGATCACGTAAGTAGGCGTAGGCGACAGGGTCGCCGAGGGCGTGATGCTGGGCGTATTGGTGATCGAAACGGTCGGGGTCGCGGTTGGACGCGGCGTGTTGGTCGGTGGGATGGTCGCGCGCGCTGTATTCGTCGGGATCAGCGTCGACTGCATCGCCACGAGCGCGATGGTCTCGCTCTCGCGGCGGCTGGTCGCCCCATCCGGTGTTTCCGTCGCAGCCGGAGCAGGCTCCTGCGTTGCTACGGCACCGTCCGGCCCCATGTCGCTGATCGCAATCGAGGTCAGGCGCTGCGCCATGTCCGTCGCCGTAGCAATACTAAGCTGGTCGTATTCATCGCGCTGCTCGCGCGCGTCTTTCTCATCCAAGATGCCGTTCGCGGCGTATACGACGTATCCGACCGTAGTGAGCGCCACGGCTGCAATGACAATCGCGCCCAGTACGCGGCGGGTTAGCCGCAGCCCAAGCCGCAGTCCATTTCGCATAGCATCCTCACCTCATCCACGCGGGTTATTAGAGACGCTTAGTATACCAGATATAACCCCGCCGGGGCGTGAGACTGTTCGCTCATCAGCCTACGTCCGCTATACGTCCGGCTAACACGGTCCTGTTCAGTTGGGCGCAACGTGTTAAAATGCTAGGCGATTTCGTGATGCCTGCGCAGAATACGGATTGATTCTGGCCGTGAACGAACCAATTGACGTGTCCCTCCACCCTGTCATTGCCGTAACTGCCGCATACAACGAAGACCGCTTTATCGGCAGTGTTGTGATCAAGGCGCTCCAGTATGTGGATCGCGTGATTGTGGTCGATGACGGCTCGCAGGATGCAACGGCAGCCGTAGCCGAAGCTGCTGGAGCCGAAGTGATTCTGCACGATCACAATCGCGGCAAGGCCGAAGCGGTCAACACCGGCCTGACGCGCGCGCGTGAGTTAAACGCGGCCATCGTCGTGCTGTTGGACGCGGACGGCCAGCACGATCCGGCCCAGATCCCTTCTCTTATCACACCCATCCAGACGGGAAACGCCGATATCGTCGTCGGATCGCGGTTCCTGGGGTTGCGCAGCCGGATCCCGCGCTGGCGGATCTTCGGGCAACACGCGCTGACGTTGGCGACCAACGTCGCCTCGGGCGTTCCACTCACCGACTCGCAGAGCGGCTACCGCGCGCTCTCGCGCGAAGCCCTCAACCGCCTGCGTTTCCGGCGTAACGGCGGTTTTTCTATCGAGTCCGAGATGCAGTTCCTGGTGCACCAGCACGGCCTCACCATTTCCGAAGTCCCGGTGACCATGACGTACGCCGAACCATCCAAGCGCAACCCCTTCGGGCACGGGTTGCAGGTTCTCAACGCGATCATCACCCTCGTCAGCCAGCACCGGCCCCTGTTCTTTTTTGGCGTCTCTGGCATGATCATGCTGCTGATCGGCATCATACTGGGCCTGATTGTGATCGACCGCTACAATACGTATGAAACCTTGGCCGTCGGCTACGCGCTGATCAGCATCTTGCTCGATCTGATCGGCATTCAGACCTTATTTACCGGCGTCATCCTTCACTCAATCCGCGCATTCCTGGCGGATGGCGACCCTAGAGCCTGAGCTGCACACTCTCCATGCCAATCATTACGCTTCGCCATGTGACTAAAGCCTACCCGGTCGACAAAAACCGGGAGCGTATCAACCTGGACAGCCTCCTGCCCGATCCGCACCGGCTCTGGCAGCGTTCCGGCTCGGACGAAGAACCGCCCGAATCGACCGGGAATCTCTACGCGCTCGACGACCTCTCGCTGCAAATCCGCGACGGCGAGACGATGGCGATCCTGGGACCCTCCGGCTGTGGCAAAAGCACCCTTCTCCGCATCATCGCGGGCCTGATCACGCCCGATAGCGGCGAAGTGGTCTACGACGGCGTGCGTATCCAGGACATTCCCAGCGAAGATCGTGGCATCGGCATGGTGTTCCAGAATTACGCGCTCTACCCGCACATGAAAACGCACGACAATATCGGGTTCTTCGATATCGTGCGCCGCCATCCCGAGCGGATTCCTGAACGCATCCGTTACATCGTTGACGTGATGGGGATCGAAGTCGAGCACCTGTTGGCGCGCAAGCCGCCGACCCTCTCCGGCGGCGAGCAGCAGCGCGTCGCCATCGCCCACTGCCTCGCGCGCGATCCGAAGTTGTTTCTGTTCGATGAGCCGCTCTCCAACCTGGACGCCAAGCTGCGCGTGGATACGCGCGTCCAGCTTAAGCGCCTGCTGGTGCATTACAACCTCACCTCCGTCTACGTCACGCACGATCAGCAGGAAGCCGTCGCGCTCGCGGATCGCATCGCTATCATGCGCGCCGGGAAGATCGAGCAGGTCGGCAGTTATGCCACGCTCTACGAACGGCCCATCAACGCCTTCGTGGCACAGTTTCTCGGCAACCCGCCCATGAACCTGATTCTGGGCCGCATTAACGGCACGGCGTGGCAGGGCAAAGGCATCACGATCGAGCCGGTCCGACCCGCCCTGGTAGATGGGCAGCGCGTGTGGCTCGGCATCCGCCCCGAAGACATCGTGCTGGCGGATGAAGGCATCTCCGCGCGCGTGGATTACGTCGAGCCGCTCTTTTCGGAACGGCGGCAGCTCGCGCATCTGCTGATCGGCACTCAGCCCTGCGTTGCCAGTTTCCCGCTGCACGACACACTTTCCGCAGACAGCACCATCGCCGTCCAGTTTCCTCTGGAGCGCGTCTATCTATTCGATCATAAGACGGGCAAGCGCGTCGGATAGTTGCTCCCGCACCGGCAAAACCACCGCTTGCGTGACGTTTGCCTGTTAGCAGCATGACGGGTGTTGACCCTCGATCTGTTCGTTGTTATCCTTTTACCCAAGTCGCCTATATGCAGATGAGGTGTTATCTCTATGAGTCGTATGCGCAAGCCGATACTGCCGTTTATCGTCGTCGTCCTCCTGATCGCTGCCCAGCTTGCCACCGTACTCCCCACCTATGCTTTTCCCGGTGATGAGCGTGACGAGCGCTGTGCGGAACTTCTCGCGCAGGCCGAAGCTGTCACCCATGCGGAACTGTCCACGCTCAACGTGGGCGTTTCCGGTACAACCACCAGCGAGGCCAACAGCACCGTCTCGAATCCCTACGCCGATCTGCCCGAGGACTGCGCGCCGCATACAGGCATGACCGCAATCCAGCTTCGCGCAGCGGAAGCCGAAATGGCGAAGCATCCCACGCCGGATGTGGTCCAGGTTCCGTACGATGAGGACGTGGTTTGGACGCGTGCCTACCGCCGTCTGAATGGCGACATTACCATTTACGATGCCCCCAACGGCAACCCGATTGGCTCGCTGTCGGCGGGCTACAACTTCGTGACCGCCGTGAGCTACGAAGGCGGCTGGGTCCAGATCAATTACGGCCAGTGGGTTCCCGAAGAGCAGGTGACCTTCGCGGACGTCTCGGAATTCTCCGGTGTGGAAATTCAGGAACAACCCGAGCGCCCGTTCGCCTGGATGCTGGCCGAAGCGTACCCCAGCCGGTATCCCGGCGGGCCGGAAGATAAAGAGGCCGAGAAGATCGAGCGCTACTCCCTGATGAACATCTACGGTGTGGAATATGTGGATGGCTGGGAATGGTATCTCGTCGGCCCGGACGAATGGGTCCAGCAGATTCGCGTGGCGAAGGTTCAGCCGATCAAGCGGCCCGAAGGCATTGGGCTGGATGAAAAATGGGTGGCAATTGATCTTTTCGAGCAGACGATGGTCGCCTACCAAGGCGACAAGATGGTGTTTGCGACCATCATTTCGTCGGGCCTCGCGCTGTGGTCCACGCCTCAGGGCCTGTTCCACATCTACGATCGCTTCGAAAACACGCGTATGAGCGGCGCAGCGGGCCAGCCGGACTTCTACTTTATCGAAGAAGTGCCCTATGTGATGTACTTCGACGGTGACGTTGCGCTGCACGGCACGTACTGGCACGATCGCTTCGGCTACCGCCAGAGCCACGGCTGCGTGAACCTCTCGATCATGGACGCGGGCTGGCTCTACAAGTGGACCGAAGATGCCCCCACGGCGGCGGTCTACGTTTACATCAGCGGCATCTACCGCTCCGACCTTCCCGCCTGGGCGCGCCGCTAAGTGCCACCTTACCCGATAAAAAAAGCGGGGCGTTGTAGAAACGCCCCGCTTTTTTTGCGCCAATCAGCTTAAACGCCGCCCGTATCGCGGCTGCCGCCAGGGTGATCGTCGAACCACAGCTCGGTCTGGTCGATATCCGTGGTGATATCGGTCATGGTTGCGTCGCCGGTGCCGCCCGTGCGATGCGGATGCTGCGCCTCCGCGGTGGACAGCGCCGCGGTCAGGAACGCCAGCCGCCGCGCGTCGATCGGCTCCGACTGCCAGTCCATCAGGCGCAGCGCGGTCAGGGCCAGCGCGACGTGATACTCATCCCACCGCCCTTCTACGCCCAGGCATGGTTTAACCACGTCCCGCAGCGTCTTGATCGACGTCAGCGCTCGCGCCAGCGGTGACGGATCGCGCAAGACGAGATCCTCGCCCCGGTTGATCGAAGCCAGCCATGCAGCCACCTCCCACGCGCCCGGCCATCCAGGCTGCGCATATTTGGCGACCATTTCGACCAGCAGGCTCATTTCCAGCATCGCCCAATCGAACAGCGTATGGCCTTCACGCGCCCAGGCGAAATCGATCAGCCACGCGTCGCCATGCGGCCCCACTAGGATATTCCCCAGGTGCAAATCGCCGTGAATGGTCGAAAGGTAGCCGCTGACCTGCCGGTCCAAAAGCTGTGTGACTCGCCCCAGCGGATTCGGGATCGTGCCGATGAATGGATGCCCCGAAAACACGCGGTCCGCCATGACGTCGAATTCCGGCTCAAGCCCTTGCACAGAGCGCAGCAGTAGATCGTCCCGGGTGCGCACCACGCGTCCCACGATCTGATCGACCATCTCGCCCCGGAAATAGCTGTTCTTTGAGAGATCCAGCCCGCGCACTTCGACTTTGCTGGCGCGGTTGATCGATTCCGGCTGTGCGCCCGCCGCGAGGTGCAGCACATCGTTGTGCCCGCTGACCTTCTGCACCACGAAGCCGCTTAACATCACCACTTCGCCCGGCAAAATCTGGCGGTTGCGGCTCCAAGCGCCCAGGGGCGTCAGTAACTGCGCGCTGGCGGACGCCTGATCTTCCGGCAGGACTTCGATCACCAGCGCGGGCGGCAGCACGTGCTCATATTCGCGCCATGCGCCAAACCGGTACGGCTTGCGCTGAAGCCACCACGCCGGACCAAACACGTCGAACAACGCACGGATCAGCGCGCTTACCTCTTCCGGCTCATGCTGTGCCGCAAACTCGCGCAGGCTGACCGGCTCCGTATCATCCAGGCGGCCCACGAACGTATACTTCAACCCGCCGATGCTCGAATCATCCGGCACTACCGGTGAATCCACCAGCCGCGCCGTACTTGTGGGCAACGTGCTTTTGACGTACAGGTCATAGCGCCGCCGCTCGTACAGAATCGCGTGCCGGTCGTCGAGCTTGACCACGACCGGCGCATCTTTGTAGCCGTCCACGCGGACCGGGCGTATCAACAGCACACGCGCGCCGCTGTAGCCGCCGGTCAGTTCCCGCACGATCTGGACCTGCCCATACTCACGGAACATCAACTGCAGCACCCGAAGCTGTTCCGGGTTGAGATCGATCTGCCCGTGAATCGGCACTTCAGGAGCTTGTGGGCTGAGTTCCGCGCTCCAGTTCGCTGCTGTGCGCCGGAAACTAGCGATGTTCACCCCGATTTCTTCCAGCACGCGGCTCACGACGCTGTCGTTCTCGTCCAGAATTGCCAGCAGCAAATCGCGCTCGGAAGGCTCCTGCGCGCCGGAATAGCGACGCGCCAGTTCCAGCACGTACTGGGCGCGCGGCGTTTCGGGGAAACCGGGCCAGTAGCGCCGGTCTTCGTAGCGCCCGATCGATTCGCGCAGGCTGTACCGCACGAAACGTGGCGAGATGTTGTGATGCTGGAGCGCAGCCACGGTCAAGCCGCCGCTCAGCTGCGTCAGCGCAATGAACAGGTGCTCCACGCCGATGAAATAATGATAGAGATTCGCGGATTCCTGCCGGGCTAACGTTAGAATGTCTTCAAGCTGGATCGTATCCACTACAGTTCGCTCTCATGCTGGATGCGAAGCCATGTCCGTCCAATCCGGAACAACATGCCAGGCTCGATCAAGGTCGGTTCTTCAATACGCGTCTTGCCCACATAGGTCCCATTGCGACTGCCTGCGTCCGCCAGCCAGATTTCCCGGTGTGCAGTCACGCGGAGCAACCCGTGCTGCCGGGACACCTGGGTATCAAACGGGATGCTGACGTCACACTCTTCACGCCGCCCTAACACGATCGTCCACGTGCCGTCTGCGGCCACAAATCCGTCCCCGCGATCGGGATTCAGCGAGATCGTCCGGCCATCATCCGGGCCACTCATCACCATGATGAGTAAGTCCATACACCCCAGTCCTTCTGGCAACAACCTATTCCACATGCCTTGATAGTAATCGCGTTTTTAATTTCAGGCTACACTCTTACCCCACACATTCATGACTTCTGTTATACTTGGGCTTTGCGCCTCAACACCAAGCAGGGGGAAGCGGTGAGCACGCTCCACAAGCATCAGGCTCCGACACCGGCCAAAGATCGCGTTACCGTCTATGCGCCCGCCACCGTTGCGAATCTCGGCGTAGGATTCGACATTGTGGGGATGGCCCTCGATTCACCCGGTGACAGGGTGACGGTTGAAGCCTGGGATCAGCCCGGCGTAGAACTGGCGGGTATTCAGGGCGACGGCGGAAAACTACCCACCGATCCCGACAAAAATACGGCCTGCATTGCGGCGCGAGAAGTTTTGAACGCGCTGGGCGCTGAAACGGGCGTGCGCCTCTGGCTCGACAAGGGGCTGCCCCTGGCAAGCGGCCTGGGCAGCAGCGCGGCCAGCGCTGCCGCCGCCGCGGTAGCTGTCAACGAGTTGTTCGGCAGCCCGCTCAGCCGGGTCGAGCTACTCCCCGCCTGTGTCGAGGCGGAAGCCGCGGTCAGCGGACGTCACGCGGATAACGTCGCTCCGGCTCTGCTGGGCGGCATCGTGCTGGTGATCAGCGCCGATCCGCCTCACGTCATTTCACTGCCCGTGCCGGAAAATCTTTACGTGGCGCTCGTCACCGCGAATGTGGCCCTGCCGACTGCACAGGCACGTGCCGTTCTGCCCTCTCACGTCTCGCTGCGCACGATGGTTACCCAGACGGCGCTCGTAGCCGCGTTCATTCACGCCCTGCACTCGAACGATCTCGCGCTGCTGGCGGATGTCGTCG